>CALUXY010000007.1 GCA_944324855.1 Candidatus Gastranaerophilales bacterium
AATTACATTTATGCTTCAAGCGTGAATTTCGATTGAAGACAGTTGCTATCTGCTATTTTTATTTGGACACTAGTGCCAAGTCGGGGAAGGAGTAGAGTTAATTCATTTACCCCCAATTCACTCCTCACTAATCACTCCTCACAAAAAAACATTTACCCCTAATCACTTAGTCACCCAGTCACTTAATCACTTGTCAGGAAGGCAGGTGGCATGATGGTATTAACAATCAACACCAACCTTTCAAGTCTAATGGTCCAATTGTCGCTCAAGAAATCGACATTGGACTTGAACCGTGCACTGGAGCAGATGACAACGGGATATCGAATCAATTCCGCCAAAGACGATGCCGCAGGTTATGCCGTTGCAACAAAGATGGATATAGATTTGTCGTCCTATCGTGTTGCACAGAATAACGCTAATCTTGGACTTTCTCTTATTAACACAGCCGAAAGCAGTTTAGATATAGTAACCACACATTTACAGAGAATAAGAGATTTGGCGGAGCAGGCGGCAAACGGGACTTATGGTCAGGATTCTATTGATGCGATACAAATGGAGATAGACCAGAGAACGGAAGAAATTACCCGTGTAATGGTATCAACTGAGTATAACGGAATAAAGTTATTCCAGGATGCCCCTGTTGATAATGACAAACGGGTTGTAAACCAGACGACTTTCCAAGCCGGTGAAACGTATTATCTGACAACTTACGAAGATTTAGTAAAACTTCAGGATTTAGTAAACAGCGGTGTTGATACGACCGATGTAACCTTTGAACTGTTGAACGATATAAATATGTCAGGAGTTGCGTTTCGAGGTATAGGTAATAGTAGTGCGAATTCATTCAAAGGAGATTTTAATGGGAATAACCATGTAATTTCAAATCTTACTATTAATACAACAGAAAGCAATGCAGGTTTATTTGGAGTAGTATATGGAGGAAGTATAGATTCGTTAGGTATAAAAAATTGTGATATAACCGGAGCTGCGCGTGTAGGCGGATTAGTCGGCTATGTTCAAAGAGGTGGTGGTACAACTATTACTTCTTGTTATGCAACAGGTTCTGTTGAAGGAAGTGGGCTAGATGCAGGTGGTCTTGTCGGACGGGCAGAGGAAGGAAGTAAAATTACCTCTTGTTATAGTGCCGGAACTGTTACAGGTAATCAAGAAGTCGGAGGTTTGGTTGGTGCAAGTTTTAGTTCAATCACATCCAGTTATTCATCAGCAAATGTTACTGGAAGAGCTAATTATATCGGCGGACTTGTCGGGTATAGTCTGACCGGAATTACATCATGTTATGCAACTGGAAGCGTGACCGGAAATGAGCACGTCGGTGGACTTGTTGGTCAGGCATTTAGCGGTACAATTTCTTCTTCTTACGCCACAGGAAAAGTTACCGGAAATAATTCTGTTGGCGGATTTGCTGGAAGTTCTCGAACTGGAACATTTACCTCCTGCTATTATAACCCTCAAACAACCGGACAGGCTTCAGGTCTGGGAAGCGGTAGTTCAAGCGGTATAACAGGTGCTACGACAGCAGAATTAAACGAGTTAATCGCCAATGGAACGTTATCAGAATATGATTATGACAAAACTTTTGGCAGTGGTTTACTAAGCGGACGTGATATAACTTTACAGGTCGGAATAGATTCAAGCGAAAATTCAAGGATAACCTTTAATACGGAATTGCTAATAAGTTTTAATGTAAATGTTTCAACAACGGACAATGCACGTACATCCCTTGATACAATAGATATGATTCTAGATATGGTTACAGCAAAACAGACGGAGTTCGGCGCAGTACAAAACCGCCTTGAGTCGGTTATAGATTCACTTGATGTGAGTATTGAAAATACGACTTCATCACTTTCTACAATCAAAGATGCGGATATTGCAAAGGTTTCGTCAGATTTTATCAGGGCGCAGATTTTGCAGCAGGCATCGGCTACCTTGCTTGCAACGGCTAATCAATCACCTTCAATTGCGTTGAATTTGATTTAATTATTTATCAATTTCATACAAAATCTTTAAAAATGTTTCGTCACTTGTGCCTGAAATTAATGGTTTTGGGATAAATTTTTCTTTATACTTTTCTATTGCATACTGGTCTGTCATTCCGGAAATATAATCTGTTACGAGACGTTGTATTTTATCATCGTCATCACAGTGCTGCTGTAAAATTTCCGTATAATATTCAAATAAAGTTTTTATTATATGCCTTGCTTTACCTTCTTCTGTTTTAGCCGGTGAATCAATATAGATATTATCGAACATCCATTTCCTTAGCTTTGTTGTCATTTCCCAGCATTCATCTTCCATTGATACAACAGGTTTGCCGATAGAATTATCAATTACCGCAGAAATCATTTTGCTTAACCTTACAGATGGTATGGATGTAAAATAATCTTTGCACTCATCCGGCAAATCACTTTCCGAAATGATTCCTGCACGGATTGAGTCTTCTATATCGTGGTTAATATAAGCAATTTTATCTGCATATTGTACAATTTGTGCTTCAGGTGTTTTAGGTTTAAAACCCCAGGTATGTGTAAGAATTCCATCAATAGTTTCCTGACAAAGATTCATATCTTCCAGTACTTCTACAACCCTCACACTCTGTATATTATGGTGAAAACCGCCTTTTACAAGTTCGTTCAATACACCTTCTCCGCAATGTCCGAAAGGTGTATGCCCCAAATCGTGTCCCAAAGAAATAGCTTCAACCAAGTCCTCATTTAAATCTAATGCTCTTGCAATTGTTCGTGCAATCTGTGAAACTTCTAATGTATGCGTTAAACGTGTTCTGAAATGATCGTCAAACGGAGCCAAAAATACTTGAGTTTTGTGTTTTAGGCGTCTGAAAGATTTTGAATGCAGAATTCTGTCTCTATCTCTTTGAAAATCTGTTCTGAGTTCGGATTCTTTTTCCGGTCTTTTCCGTCCTTTAGAAAACCGGCTTTTTGTTGCATATTCACTCAGGGTATCAATTTCTCTTTGTTCTAGTTTATATTTTATAGTATTTATCGTATTCATATAATTTTATTATACACAAAACATAATTATTTCAATAGTTTCAGCCATTCAAATTCCTCTTAAATAGTGAATTTAAATGATAAACACTAGTCAAATTTTAAAAAACATGCTATAATTAAGATATCTGTATTATATAATAAGGGCATAAATATGAGCAAAACATACTCTGATAAGGATTTCGAGTCTCTATTAGACAATTATGATTACAAATTTAAAAAAGGTGATTTAGTAAAAGGAGTCGTATTAGGCTACGAGTCAGATTCTGCACTTGTAGATATAGGTGCAAAATCGGTTGCGATAGTTCCTCCTAAAGAGGCTTCTGTTGATTACGAGGCTAAAATTCAAGATGTACTTGAAAAAAACAAAGAGTATGAATTTTTGATTATATCTGATGTTGATGAAAATGGTCAGTTCTGGCTTTCCAGAAAGAAAGTTGATTTAGTTTATTCTTGGAAAGAACTTGAAAAATTGAAAGAAGCCGATGAAATTATCAATGGAAAAATTGTTCAAATTGTTAAGGGCGGCTTGCTTGTTGATATTGTCGGCATTAGAGGTTTTGTTCCTTCAAGTCAAATTCAGGAAAAAGAAACAAGATATGCTGTCGGAGACAAAATTGAACTTAAGATTTTGACATTAGAAGAAGATCAAAATAATTTGGTTTTATCTAATAAAAAAGTTTACAGTGACTCAATAGAATCTGCTAAAAAAGTTGTATTCAGTCAGGTTGAAGTCGGACAAATCGTAAAAGGTAAGGTTGTTAGAATTGCATCCTTTGGTGCGTTTGTTGATATCGGCGGAGTAGATTGTTTGCTTCCGTTATCACAAATTTCCTGGAAATGGGTTGAACATCCGACCGATTTGTTAACAATCGGCGAAACAATAGAAGTCGCAATATATGATATTGATAAAGAAAAACAAAGAATTACTTTAAGCTTGAAAAATGTAACAGATGACCCTTGGGTTGGTGTTGCTAATGAATTAAAAGAAGGCGACATCAGAGAGGGTGTTGTGACACGGTTAAAGAATTTTGGTGCATTTGTTGAAGTTTATCCGGGGGTTGAAGCACTATTGCCTCATAATGAAGTAGTTGAGTATCAGAATGCAAATAATACTATTCTTGAGGTTGGTGCTAAAATTAATGTTGTAATAATTAAATTTAATCCTGAAGATAAGCGGATTTCTCTCGGGATTTCGGCACAAGAGACTCAAGCTGCCGAATAGCTGTAAGAACAGATTCTGAAGATAAGCCTACAACATTTTCTATATCTCCATGAATTTGTTTGACAAATCCGTCCGGCAATTCTTGTATTCCGTACGCTCCGGCTTTATCAAACGGCTTGTAATCGTTTATATAATCTGTTATCATTTCGTCTGTTAAATAGTTGAATTCTACCTTTGTTGTTGTTGATTTTAGTATATATTTTTTAGTTTCAAAGTCCAGCACACAAAGGCTTGTAACTACTTGGTGCTCTTTACCGCCGAGAGATTTTAGAATATTGAATGCATCGTCAAAATTAACCGGTTTAGTTAATATTTTATTATTAGATATTACTACAGTATCCGCACTTAGAATAAAAGAGGGTTCTGTAACATTGCATAATGCCCCGAAGGCTTTATTTTTGGCAAGTGTTTCAATTTTTTCGTATGAAAAATTTTTGTTGTCCAGTTCCTCGTTATAGGCGGAATTAATAATAGAAAATTGAAGTCCTGCTTGTTCTAATATTGATTTTCGTCTTGGTGATTTTGATGCTAAAAATAATTTCTTCATAATAAGATTTTATCATAGGATTTTGAACTGTCTATGATAATATGATATTATAAAATTATTTCTTATTAACCATAGCAGATATTTCGTTTGTAATATCTTTACCGCCGTATAATGTTACACTTTTTGCAAATACAAAATCGTATCCGTTATTTTTTGCCTTTGTTTCAATATCTGTTTTTATTTTACGTTCGATTTCTGCTAATTTACCCGCATACATTTTGTCGATTTCTGATTTTTTAGTATTGAATTGGTTTGTATATTTGTCCTGTATTTCAACAATTTTTTTTGCATCAGTTTCTTTTGCTATTTCTGCTTGTGCTTTTGATATTATTTGATTAAGTTCATTTACTTTAGCTGAATGTTCTTTTTTTAATGCCTTAACTTGTGTTGATGAATCTACAACTTTTTGTAAATCTACAACAGCAATATTACAAGTTTCTGCAAAACTGACTTGTGAAAATAATAAAATACAACATGCCGAAATAATTATTTTTTTCATGATACCCTCTCCTTATCTTTATATATTTATAATAAAACCTATTTTTTTTTATAAAATGGTAATTCGGCTATTAATTAGAATAATATTTTATGTTGCAGTTTATTAAAATACATTCATTGGGTGTTGTACAATAAAATTTGTTTGTAATATAATTTTTTTACGTAATATTTATTTTCTGGAGATTAAATTATAATGAAAAAGATTTATAACTTATTATTGATTTTGGGCTGTGTATTGCTGTCTGCATCTACAGTATTTGCTGTTCCTGCTGCAATGGATTTTACTCCTTCTGCTGCCGGTATCATGCAAAATACATCAGGTGTTTATAACCAGATGCAAATTAACCAGATGAAGGATTACAGAATTGAAAAGAATTTGATATCACCTGTTGAAACATTGACTCCACCTAAAGACGATGAAGAAAAGTTTGAAGTTGATGTTCAAAAAGATTTAGTAAAGGACGGTGTTATATACAACCCAAAGTTCATGGTCAGAAAGATTAATTTTGAAGGTAATACCAAAATTAAATCTAAGGTTTTAAACTCTTTAGCGGATGATATTATAGACCATGAAATTTATTTCGAAGATTTATTGACATTTGCATTACGTGTCAGCAGATATTACCAATCAAAAGGGTATTTGACAAGTTATGCTTATGTTCCTGCTCAACAAATCGTAGATGGTACTGTTACTATCTCGATTGTTGAAAGTACAATCGAAGAAGTTGATATTTCAGGTAACAAATGGGCAAGAACCTGGTACTTAAAAAATGTAATTATGGGCAGAGATGGTTTAAGAGAAGGTACTGTATTTAACGCAAAAGCTCTGCAAGGTTCTTTAAGAGAATTAAACGAAGAAAAATATATCAAAGCTCAATCAACAATTTCTAAAAACGGTGATAATACAAAAGTTGAATTGAACGTAAGAGATAGATTCCCGTTAAGATTTAATTTCGGATGGGATGATTACGGCAGAACATACACAGGTGTTCAAAGAGCATCATTCCTATTAGGTTTGGATAACTTAACAGGTTTTGGTGACAAGATATACGGCGGAACAGTTCTTTCAACAGGTTCTACAGGTGTATTGGCAGGTTATTCAATTCCTGTTAGCCCATATGGAACAAGAGTTTCATTCGATTATTCCAACTCAAATATCTGTTTAGGCGGACCTTATAAATACTTGAATGTTCGCGGTCAATCTCAAAGTATGGGAGTTAGAGTTACTCATCCTTTAATTAAGAACGCTAAAACTGATTTAGTTGTTTATACAGGTATTGATTTTGTCGATGCTGATACATATTCAAAAAGATTAAATTACACACTTTCTGATTATAAACTATTTGTTGTCAGATCAGGTTTACGTGGTATTAGAGATGATAAATATGGTCGTTGGTTAGGTACTTTGGGTGTTGACGTAGGTCTTCCTGGAGGAACAAAAGACAATTATATGAATGCACCTCAAGGTACTTTCGTAAAAATCGTTGCCGGTGCAACCCGTGTTCAAAGATTATGGGGCAGAGTTATCGGTTTAGTTCGTATCAATGGTCAATACTCACCAAACAGACTATATGCTGTTGAACAAATGCAAATAGGTGGTCCATACACATTAAGAGGTTATCAACCTGCTGAATTGATTGGTGACTACGGTGTTACAGGTACTGTTGAAATTAGAACTCCTATTCCTGGTTTAAAGAAAATTTTACCTAACAAGTTGAAATTTATTGATGATAAAGTAAGACTTGCTGCATTCTATGATTTTGGCTGGGTAAAAGAAAATGATAACGTTTATAATTATCCGCAAAACTTCTTGCACAGTGTCGGCTTTGGTTCTTATATCAACATAACTGACTGGTTAGCATTACAATTCGGTGTAGGTTTCCCAATCGGACACAAATACTATGATGAAAGCAGCGGCAGATTCTACTTCGGTTTAAACTCTGAATTTGATAGTTTGATACCGTTTAGAAAAACCGAAAAATTATAATTTAATTTAAAAGGAGTCTTAAAAAGGCTCCTTTTTTAATGTTACAATTCCTTAACAATATGATTTAAAAAAGTCAATTTCCGATTCCTAATTTTCTTTATATATACATAGGGGATATTTAAGGGGATTAAGTAAGATGGCAATTGGGGCAAAAGATTATATTGACAAATTATTAGTTGAAAAGTATTCAGATAAGCAAGTTGACAAACACGAAGTAGAACAATCTGCAATATCTGCTGATGATGTAATGAGAATAATGAATTACGTATCTACTAATACAATGACACAAATGAAACTTTCAAGAAGACTATCGATTGCGTGCTATGCAGTTAATGCAATGTCTGCAAATTACAGCCGCCGCTCACGTTAATTTTTGATGTTATTTTTTATCAGATGATGTTGTTTCATGAACGGTTTTCAGGCGTTCTTCCGGAGCTGCGATACTTGTAATTCTAAGTCCAAAGTTATCTTCAATTACAACAACTTCGCCAAATGCAACCAGTTTTCCGTTTGCAAATAATTCAACAGGTTCTCCTGCAAGTTTGTCTAAACTTATGATAGAACCTCTGGTTAGTTCTAGAACTTTTTTGAACGGTAACTCGGTTCGTCCTAATTCTACAGACATTTGAAGATTCACGTTCATTAATAAATCAAGGTTTTTATTTTCTTTGCCATGAACATTTTCTTCTTCATCAAATGATGCAAACTGTACCGGTTGTACTGTTACCGGTGTTTCGTCATTAGTTTCATTATCTTTTGGAGTACTTGTAAATTGTGGTTGTGTATTTGTTGATGCAGTTTCAGGTATAGATTCTGATTCCAATTTTTGTTCAGAAGAAGATGGTATATTGATACCAATCTCATTTAAATTGAGATTACTTAAAATATCATTGTTGTCAATGATGTTACCGTTATCAGATGTATTATCATTTGGAATGCTTGAATCCAGACTCTCATTTAAGTCTTGATTATTTTGTTCATCCGGTTGTTGATCTTCAAACATCAAAATCCCCCTCTATTCATAATTTCTCATCAACTCATACATTTCATCATAAATATCTGTTATTTTAACACAAAGATTGTTTTTTAGGATACCCGGTCTTGCGAAAAATTTCTTTACCCCGTTAATTTTAACTATTAAATCTTTATCAACGGTTTCATCCAGTTGTAAAATATCACCGACTGACAGTTTCAAAAAGTCTTCAAGAGTAATATTGCAAGAACCGAATAATGCTCTTATTTCCATCATTGAAGGATTCAACTTATGAATCATTCTTTGTCGTTCTTCACTGGTTGCAACAATACCTTTTGTTTGGAAAATATGCTGCGAAGTTAGATGCGGAATAACTGTTTCCAATACAGGGTATGGGAAACATAAGCTTGCAAGCCCGAATGTTTTTTCAGAAACCTGTATTTCAAAAGTTAATAAAGCAACGATTTCTCCGGGAGCTGCAACCTGTATTGATTGGAACCCGTTTTCCAAACCGATTATTGAATATTCTACAGGAACAATACTTGTCCAGGAATCATTCAGTGTTTTAATAACAATATCAATAATTTTTTTTGTTAAAGATGTTTCAACATCAGTTAACTCTTTATAATGTTGTTGTGCATCACCTTTTCCGCCCAGCATTCTATCTACTATACAGGACAAAACTTCATACGTTATGCCAAATAGTATTTGTCCCGGAAGCGGGTTAAATTCAAATATCCCGACACTCATGCTTGGTGGCATGGAGTTTACAAATTCATCGTAGGTTAATTGGTCCACTGAGACAATATCAATGTTTACCTTCATACGAAGATAACCTGTTAAAATCATTGATATTTGTTTAGAGAATTCTCTATGAACATCTTGCAGGGCTCTTAATGTATCTTTGGAAAACTTATCCGGACGTCTGAAATTGTAGAGTTTATAACCTTTTCTAAATTCATTAACATCAATGCCTTCTGAAAAAATAGAGGCATCGTTTTTGTCTATATTTGAATCTTGATATAATTTGTCTTCCATATCCTTTGTATGTCCAGTTATTGGATAATGAATTGTCCAAAGCTTACTCTCAGGACTTCATTTTCGCCTGCTAAAATACCGTTTACCGCAGCCATTATTTGTTCTTTTGCAAGTTCTTTGCCTGCAGCAGTAGAAAGCTCAACAGCTGTTTTACTTGAAAGAGTTGTAATGATAGCATCTCTTATTGCCGGTTTAAATTCTGTAAGTTTCTTTTCCAATTCAGATTGTTTAGGAGCTGCTTCTTCTTCTCCGTGACCGTGTCCGCCTTTTTCTTTCTTAACTTCGGTTTCTGCCAGTGCAGGTTCTTCAGGTTGAGTTATTTCCAAAGCAACATTTGTTTTTAAATATCTTCTTTGATTAACGTCTGCCAAATTTAAAACAAAATCACCTAAATCCACAACAACACCGTGTCGAACTTGTTCTGCTTCATCATCAATACTTGCACCGGCATCTTCTGATTGAGCATTAATTGAGGCAAGTTTTGAATTAAGAAGATTTGTTTGAATTACAAAATTTGCACCAATAAATATCACACAAAGCAGTGTTGTTGACACGATATTAATAAGTACGGTTTTAAGAAACTCATTTGGTGTTTTATTTCTGTTTTGAACTTGTCTTGTTAAATCTATATCCTCGTTAGCCATATTAATCTCCAGTACTATTATCTAATATTATTATATCAACTCTTCTGTTCTTCATCCTACCACTATTTGATGTATTATCTGCAACAGGAACAAATTCTCCGTATCCAACTGCTGATAATCTTCGAGGATTTACTCTTTTGGATTGAACGAGGTAATCTATCACACTCGTTGCTCTTGCTGTGGATAACTCCCAATTTGATGCAAATTTTTTAGATTTTATCGGAAGAGAATCCGTATGCCCTTCTATTATAACAGGATTATTTATTTTTGACAAAATATCTATAATTTTATTTAACGTTTGAATTGCTTCCGGCTGGAGTTCTGTTTCAGCAGATCCAAACAGAACATTATCGTTTAATCTTATGATTAATCCTCTTGTATCTTTTAAGAGTATAACGTTATCATCATTTTTAAATTCCGTTAACAGTTCTTTTTGAAGTTCAGGCATTTTAACCGGTTTATCTTTTTTTATTTCTGCGGCTATCCTGGTGCTATTTACACCTTGATTTTTATTTACGCCTTCTGCATTTACTTTTGAACAATTTTCATTGTTATTTACGGCAAACATTACGAGAAATAGTGCCAGAAGGAGAGTTACTAAATCTGCATAAGATATAATCCATCTGTTTATATAATCTTTTGAATTGTTGTAATCGTTATCTTTTAACACGCTTATCCTCTATCATGAGTCTTTGTATATCCAATAAGTTTTTCTTCCAAGATTGTAGGACTTTCTTGCAGGCAGATTGATACAATTCCTTGAAGAATTAATTCTTTAAACAGAATTTTTTCTCTTGTTTTTTGTTTCAAGTTTCCGGCAATTGGCAGAAATAACAGATTCGCAATTCCAACACCGTAAAGTGTTGATACAAAAGCTGTTGCAATCCCGTAGCCTAATGCATCAACTGCAGTTAAATCTTTTAAAACATTTATTAATCCCAATACTGCACCTACAAGTCCAAATGTTGGTGCATATCCGCCTAATGCTTCAAATACTCTGGAACTTATTAATTCTTCTTCTTCCTCGTAGGAAATTTCAGATGACAGAATATCATATATAAGCTGCGGATTGCCAATATCTACGACAAGCTGCAGTCCTCTCTGTAAAAACGTGTCCGTAACGTCATCAAGAACACTGCCGAGAGCAAGCAGACCATTTTTTCTTGCATAGATTGATAATTGCATAATTTCTTTTATTATTTGATTTGTATTTGATTTTTCTTTTTTGAATACTTCTATTGCATTTTTTATGGCAATAATAAGAGTTTTTTTATCAAAATTCAGTATCGTTGCGCAGATTGTACCGCCAATTACAATAATAAAGGCAGTCGGCTGTAATAGCATTCTAATCGAAAGCCCATTAGCTATTTGACTTGAAAATACAGCGATTACACCTATTATTCCTAACAGTAAAATCCCTAAATTCACGATAACCCCTCTTTTATAACATAATCTCACGTCTTTTAGTCTTTGAAAATCCTCTAAGAATATGAAATTTTTCTGCTTCAAATACTTATTTTTATTGGAATTTGACTGGAATTGTAATCTAAAAATATTTTTTACATAAAAAGTTGTGAGAAGTGACTGGGCACGTGAATCATGATTAATTATAATAAACTCCGTATTTTCTCCACTTAAAATAAAGATACATTTTATTGAACATAAGGTATATTTACGATATTCTTAAATAGTATTAGTTAATGTGGGTAGGGATATGGAAAATTACACAGAAAATGAGTTTGTCATTGATTTAAGCGAAACAAAAAATACTGCTCAACTGGCAACAGAACTTAGTTCAATATTAGAATCAAACGAAACAAAAGGTAAAAATGTAAGTCTTAATCTCGGGGATTTAGATTTAAAACAATCTCAGCTTTTAAGTATTAAAGCGTTAATAGAATCAATCGAATCTTCTATTAGTTCTATTTCAACAAATTCTGAAATGACCGAAGCATCAGCAATAAGTTTGGGGATTGCAATCAATTCAAATAAATCTGCAGATGTTGAATTACCATTTCAAGATTCAATTTCAGAACAAATCGAAAATCTGAATAATACATTTTCAAATGAATCAGAAACAGTATCGACAGAAAATCCGGATACAAAAATCGAAAGCAAATTCAACGAAATTAATAATGAAACAACAATTTCAGAAATACAACCCAAAGAAGAGTTAGATGAAGAAACCATACTTTCAAACCCTGAAGTGCAGGCTGCGCTCGATAAAGTTTTAGGTATTCAGCCTGACAATAAAAATACAAATGAAAATATTATTAAAACTAATATTGAATTAATTGAACCAAAAAGTTTGGATAAGAGTTTTGAAGAAACAGAAACCAAAGAAAGAAGTTCGGAAGGGAAATACGTACTTCTTGATACTGACGGAATTACTCCTGATGATATGGAAGAATTTTCTGAAAATACGGCAGAACTTCCGACATTATATGTTACGCAGACACTTCGTTCCGGGCAAACGGTTACTTATGAAGGAAATATATTTATAGTTGGTGATGCACATCCGGGCAGTGAAGTTATTGCAACAGGCGATATTACCGTTTGGGGGATTTTAGGCGGTATAGCGCATGCCGGTTCTCAAGGCAACGTTGCTGCAAAAGTAAGAGCTTTAAAACTTAATCCTATACAATTAAGAATCGCAGGATTATATTCAAGAAGAAATGATACGGTTAATGTTCCGTATATTCAAAAAACAAATGAATTTACGCCTGAAGAGGCAAGAATTAATAATAAACAAATAGTAGTTTATAAAACATTAAGGAGAGAAGATTAATGACTGGTCATGTAATAGTAATAACATCCGGTAAAGGTGGGGTAGGTAAAACAACAACAAGTGCAAATATAGGTACTGCACTTGCTAAAGCCGGTAATAAAGTTGTATTAATTGATACTGATATAGGATTAAGAAATCTGGATTTACTTCTAGGTCTGGAAAACAGAATTGTTTATACAATTGTTGATGTTGTAGAAGAAAGATGCAAATTAAAACAAGCACTTGTGAAAGATAAAAAGAATCCAAATCTTTCGTTGCTTGCAGCTGCTCAAACCAGAGACAAAACTTCTGTATCACAAGAACAATTAAAAGATATATGTGATCAATTGAAGAAAAAATATGATTTCATCCTTGTTGACTGTCCTGCAGGTATTGAACAAGGTTTCCAAAACGCTGTAGCAGGAGCTTCTGAGGCAATAGTTGTTACAACTCCTGAAATGTCTGCAGTAAGAGATGCTGATAGAATCATCGGACTTTTAGAAGCGAAAGAAGAAATTGAAAGTTACAAACTTCTTTTAAACAGAGTCCGTCCGAATCTTATTGAATCTAACGATATGATGAGCGTAGAAGATGTTGTTGAAATTTTGTCAGCAGAACTAATCGGTGTTATACCGGAAGATACCGGAATTATTACTTCAACAAACAAAGGAGAACCGATTGTTAATGATGAGACTTCACTTGCAGGTCAAGCATACAGAAATGTTGCAAGACGTATTATGGGTGAAGATGTTCCATTCTTAGACCTTACACAGCCTAAAGGTTTTATGGCTAAGATAAAAAATCTATTTACGAAACTGAAAGGTAAGGTGTAAGATGAAAGACCTTTTTGCAAATCTTTATAACAAGGTATTAAGTTTCTTTCATCAAGCAGAAAATAAAGATAGAGAGTCAGCAAAAGATGTTGCGTGTAACAGATTAAAACTTGTTTTGATGCAAGACAGAACAAACCTTTCTCCGGCTATTATGGATAGAATGAGACAGGAACTTATTGATTTGTTATCAAAATACCTTGAACTTGATAAAGAACTTCTTGATTTAAATTTTGAACAAGAAGATGAACAAATGGCTTTGATGCTTTCTATACCGGTTATTCGAGCTAAAGAAGAAGCAGAAATTTTGGCTTTGTTAGAAGAAGAGGATAACGAAAAAGAAAACAACGATGAAGAGGAAGAAACTTCTGAAAACGAAGAAGATGACGAGTCGGAAAATGATGATTCTGATGATGCCTCAGAGATAGCCGATGAAAGTGAAGAAGACTCAGAAGATGCAGAAGATTCTGAGACTCCTGTTGAATCTGATTCTGAAAACGAAGATTCCGAAGAAGATATTGAGAAATAAATAAAAGAAATAAATAAAATTTTATTATAAAAGGGACGGTATTAATATCGTCCCTTTTAGTTATATATCAAATGCTGAATCTTTATAATAGTTTGTCTTTTTCTTTCGTATTTTATCATTACGTTTTTTTACTTTTTTAGAAACGTGTTTATATGCATTATCTAAAGATATTTTTGCAACTTCTTTTTTCGTCAGCCTATCATAAAATGTTAACCAGAATGAATCATTTACATTATTAACGGAAAAAGACATTCTGCCTGCAATTCTATCACCGGGCTTAATTTGAGCAAACATCAATCTTGTATCCCCAAAAACGGTTGGGTTAAATGTTTGTCCCAAGTCATTAACCAGAGCTACATCCATGCCGGAAAAAACTGTTTTTGACATATTTGAAATAGACATAGAAAGAGTTAAGGTATTCAATTCGCCAAAAGGATCTTTCTCATAAAGGATATTTGTAACTCTTACATTCAATCCCGGAAACATAACTTCATCCTGTCTTAGTGCAGATTCTTTATAAACAGGAAGGTTCATTGACGTAGATACTTTAACCCTGATTTCATCGCCGGGTGCGATAAGAACATCTTTTCCTTTTCGGTATAAAGACATTGCAAGCCCGACTGTTCCTCCGATTGCAGCTCCGCCTGCAACAGTATATCCTTGAGATGCAATAGCAGCTTCCAACCCTAGAGCATTTAAAGCAGTATATCCGCCTATCACGCCGCCGGCAGCAGTATAGCCGATATCTGTTGCTACAATTTTTCCAACCGCTTTCACTGGATGCATTTTGGTCGACATGCCGCCTTCTATTGGTATTTGTCTGCCATCAGGTGTTACAAGATAGTCAAATTTTAATGATATATACCCGTCACGTCCCAAACGTTTTGCCTCGGATGATTGAGAAATTATACCGTGGGCAAGAGTTCCTTTAGGTATTACAACTCCATTTTCGCCCATAACATCACTTGTAACTTTAGCAAAAAACTCATCGCCTTCTAATGAATAATTTCCGTCAATAACTTGTGATACAGTCATTTTAATAACATCATGCTTATCAAGTGTTTCTATTTGTCCGGTAAATAATTCATCTTGAACTTGCTGTTCCTCATCTTTTTGTGCATGACCTTGAAAAACGTCACCTTCTGCAAAACATACACAATTTGAACATAACATAGCTGCTATTAATAATTTGACTACACCTTTTTTCATAATTCTATTATACCTGCCTTATAAAAAACTTTCCACATTGTTACAAGGAATTGTATTAGTGTAAAAAACATGTTAAAATATCAATATAAGGATATTTTAATGGCATCAACTAAAACAACAAGAAAAAAAGCCCCAAATAAAATAGAAACATACGATGAAAGCGACTCAACCTGGTATTCTTTTGTTGAAATAATTTCATCCGGTATAAAAGTCGGCGTTTTTTGTATGTGCATTTATATTCTTAAAGAAATATTTCTGCTTATCAATGATTTATATTTTGTAGTGGAAAATCAAACCATTGATATTATTAAGCTTGAACTTATTCCTGCAAGTATTTTATTAATTATGGCAGGTTTTGCATTTTGGATTATGAGCAGGGACTAGATGTTGCAAAACAGGTAACATCATTTATACTGTTTTTATGCAATTCTTCAATTATAGATTCGAAAGTTGCTCCGGATGTGCATATATCATCGATTAACAAAATTGGTAAATGTTTATCTGCTTCCTTATTAACAAGAAATGCTCCGTTCAAATTATCCATACGCTGTACTCTTGATAACTTATATTGGGGCTTTGTCGGTTTAATTCTTTTTATTAATTCTGTATTTTTGATGAAGCCGGTCATATTACAAAATTCATCTGCTACAAGTTCCATGTGGTTATAATGTCTCTTTTTCTGTCTTGATTTATGCAAAGGTACAGGTACTACTTGAAACGTTTTATTAATATCAAGTGTTAAAAAATATTCATATATAAATTTTGCCTGATAATATGCAAGCTCTTTTTTATTATGGTATTTTAATCCTCGGATAATTTTTTGCATATTTTTATCATATTGACCTGCAATATAAATATCAGTATTCAATATTATCCTATCAACTCTTGATGGATTAAAATCCAGTTCCGAATAACATTTTGAACAAACAGGCAGAGATTCTTTTGAAGAGCCGCAGCAATAACACCTTCTTTTGTATATCCAGTCTAATAAATTTAGAAAAAAGTTTTTCATACGATTCAATACTAAAATAAAACTTTAATATTAACAATAGTATCCATAAATTTTAATAGTGTTAGCTAGAAAAACAAATTCACTTATCCCAAAATATATCAGAGGTGAGGTTATGATAAAAAAAATAATCAGTATATCAATAATTTTCTTGGGGCTTACATCAAGCGGATTTTGTTTTGACAGAGAAGAAATCGTAAATATAAACGTATATGAAAAAATTAATCCTGCAATTGTATCTATTGATGCCAAAATACCGAATGGTGTTTCAAGCGGTTCAGGGTGTATTATCAATAAAAATGGAACAATTTTAACAAGTTCTCATGTTATAGACCGCAGCAATGATATTGAAGTAACTGTTGCAAACGGCGAAAAATATAATGCGCTTATTCTGGAACAAACAGGATTAAGTAAAGATTTAGCACTTATAAAAATCTCACCTAAACACCCTTTAAAAACAGTAAAATTCGGGGATTCCGCAAATGTGAAAGTAGGTCAAAAAGTTCTTGCAATCGGCAGCCCGTTTGGTTTTAGCGGAACTTTAACTCAAGGTATCGTTTCAAGAATTGACTATAAGAAAAATAAAATCCAAACAGATGCAGCAATTAATCCGGGATCATCAGGCGGTCCTTTGGTTAATACAACAGGAGAAGTCATAGGAATAAATCAGGCAATATATAATCCGGATGACAACATATCTAATATAGGAATAGGTTTTGCCATACCGATTAATGAAGCAAAGAAAATAGTTATTAAGGGATAACGTTATCCCCAAAACATAATAGATTTATGTTTTGTATCAATATGCTTGAAACCATTTTTCTCATAAAATTTTATTGCATCATCATCAGATTGAATTAATATTGGTTTATCCGATATCTGTTTTACATAATTTACAAGTTCAGTACCGATTCTTTTATATTTTCTGTCATGTGAATTTTTAGTATTTGTATTAGGATTTACTTGCAGCCAATTAAGTTCATTGCTGGAATTTACTGTTTCTGAAAATAAAGCAAGACCTTGAATTTTATCAGGATTAATATGTTTATAATCAGAGTTTTGAGTTGTTAATCCAAGATAATGTTCTTGTAAAATATCAGGAAAAGGTCTATCTTTGATTGCATCATTAAATATTTCAAAAGCAAATCCCGGTGCAATATTTTCCCAATCACTGGCAGTCTTTGCAATTGCTCTTATATCCTCTTTATTTGATGTATCAAACTCTACAATAGATGCTTCGCAGGGTTCATAAACACCTTTTGAATTTCTTTGAGGCAAATATACTGTTTTAAGATAGTTGGCTGTAAAATTAATCGGGGGCATACTTGTATAAAACACAAATAAAATATTTTTTGCTATCTAGAATTTTTTCAAATGTGCATAAGCAGCATCCATTGCTTTCTTACCCATTTTGCCAAAATCTATTGTATACATTGTACTGTCACCAATTTGAGCAACATCCATAATATGTCCGACTCCTAATTTTTCATGAAAAACACGTTCGCCAACGTTAAAGAAATAGTCTATTTGAGCCTGCTTTTCTTCACGTTCTTTATCTATTTGAGCCTGCATAGCTTCTTGTTTCCGTTTTTCTTCAAGCATTCTTTTTATTGAATTATTTTCAAAAAATTTCTTTGCACTTTCTTCAGCTCTTTGTGCTGCACGCTCTTTATTTTTTTCACTCTTAACAAGAATCGTTCTTTGAGGAGTACGTTTAGGATGATTCCCTAAGCCGCTTATACCTTTTGGTGCTACAAAACCAGTGCCAAAACCGGTTCCTGATTTTTTTTGCGGATTTCCTAAGGACTGAATACCTTTCGGTGCAACAAATCCGGTTCCGAAACTGCCGGATGGAACAGAATTTGATTTTGGTATTGAAGATGTTGTATTTGAACGAAGTTTATTAACCGCACTTCGGAATGTTCTCTCTGATGAATATTCACCGTTTGAAGAGAAGGAATCCAAAAGTTGAGGCGGAATTTCATCTATAAACCGGCTCGGATTGTAGTATTTATATTCACCCCACATTTGCCTGCGTTTCGCTGATGTTATGTATAATTTCTCTTCTGCCCTTGTTACTCCGACATACATTAACCGGCGTTCTTCTTCTAATTCCGACATTGAATTAAATGTTCTGGAATGCGGGAATATACCTTCTTCTAACCCTGCAAGAAATACTGTCGGGAATTCAAGCCCTTTAGCAGAATGAAGTGTCATTAAGGTAACATTGTTACTTATTTCTTCCATTCCATCGATATCAGATACAAGTGCAACCTGTGCAAGAAATTCTCCGAGTCGGTTGTTTTCATCTTCCGGTTCAAACTCGCTTGCAACGTTTACAAGTTCTTGCAAGTTTTCTATACGGGCAAGCTCTTCTTCAGAGCCGTCTTCCTGTAATTCTCTTAAATATCCGCTTTTTTCCAGGACAATTCCGATAAATTCGTGCAGCGGATAATTATTTACAACTGCTTTAAAATTTCCTATTAATTTCCCAAATTCAATAAGTTTTGAGCGGGTTTTAGGTGCAATCGCCGTACAATCTTCAATTCTTTCAACCGCTTCAAAAAGACTTATATCATTAGTATCTGCAAATTCCTGCAAATGTTTGAGGGTAGTTTCCCCTATAGAACGCTTTGGAACATTTACAATACGTCTGAAACTTTGTGAATCATTCGGGTTATAAATGAGTTTTAAGTACGCAATTGCATCTTTAATTTCTTTTCTGTCATAGAACTTTAATCCGCCGTATATTTTGTATGGTATCCCTGCTGCAATACAGGCTTCTTCTAACGCACGGGATTGAGCATTCGTACGATACAAAATTGCAAACTGATTATAATTTGCGGAAGTTTTTTTGATGGTTGAGGTTATAAAATTAGCCTCATCAGCTTCATCATCCGCTTCATAATATGTAATTTTTTCTCCGTCGCCTTTGTTTGAATAAAGAACTTTGTCAACGCGTTCTTCATTGTTTTCAATGATAGCGTTTGCAGCTTTTAATATACAAGCCGTCGAGCGATAATTTTGTTCCAGTTTAACCAGTTTACATTTTTTGAAATCGTTTTGGAAATTCAATATAATTTTGAAATCCGCACCGCGCCAACTGTAAATAGATTGGTCAACATCACCGACCACACATAAAGAACGTTTTTCCGGAATATTTTCTTCCGGAAGATAATTTGTATACAATGCTCTTATAAGATTGTACTGTGCCTGGTTAGTATCTTGAAACTCATCAACCAGAATATGTTCAAATTTTGAATAGTATTTTTCTCTGACTTCAGGATTTTGTTCAAGCAGTTTTACACAAAGCATTAACATATCGTCAAAGTCTATTGCATTGTTGTTGTTGAGAGTATTTTCATATTCTTCAAAAATCTGAGCAATTCTTTGAGATTTAAAATCTCTTGCGAAAGTTGCAAAAGAATACGCATCCTGCATTTTGTTTTTTGCATTAGAAATAACGGCTTTAACAAGTTTTGGCTGGTAAGTCTTGTCATCCAGATTCAATTTTTTAATTGCCTGTTTTATTACAGCAATAGAGTCCTGTTCATCATAAATTGTGAAATTCTTGTCAAGAGATTTCCCGGATTGAAATGCGTATTTATCAATATCCTGCCTTAAAATACGCCCGCAGATACTATGGAATGTACCAACCCACATATATCTGACAACATCTTCGCCTAAAATTGCAGAAAGACGTTCTTTCATCTCTTTTGCTGCTTTATTGGTAAATGTAACAGCCAGAATATTATGAGCTCTTGCCCCATTTTGAATCATATAGGCAATACGAGATGTCAGAACCTTTGTTTTTCCGCTGCCTGCACCGGCCAGTATTAACAAAGCACCTTTCGTTGTTTTAACAGACTCCACTTGCTGCTCATTCAGATTCTCTAATAAATTTTCCATCCCCTATTTCCAAAATCAAAGTTTTATGATATTATTACCATACACGAAAAGAATGTACATTGCAATTAGAAGGTGGAAATAATGTCAGATACTATGAATTTAGCAGATAATAACAATGAAAACCAAGCAGCATCAATTATGGTTCCGATAGACGATAAGCTTGATGCCGGAGATTCTTCTCCGGATACGGTTGATGAATTATCAATGGAGTTGGCAACAATTAAACAACCTGCTAAAAGAATAGCGATTATTGGCTCAAGAAACCTTGCTATTACTCACCAGCAAATAATTGAAACATTAGCAACCGCTCTTGTTAATCAAGGTAATACCATTATTACCTCCGGCGGTTCTTACGGTACAAATGCTGCAGCTATAAGAGGAGCAATGAAAGCAAATCCTCAAAAATTAAAAGTTATTTTACCTCAGACAATTGGGCAGCAGCCAAGCGATGTTCAAGACCAGTTAATCGGTGTCCCAAATATTGTAGAGCATGCAGACCGTGCAATGATGACATTGGCTGATGCTTCAAGAGTTTGCAACAGAGAAATTATTGATGATTGTAATCAATTAATCTGTTTCTTGTCACATACAAGTAAGACCTTACATACAGCAGTCGAATACGCTGAAGAAGGCCACAAAGTTGTTACAGTATTTTATTTAGATTAATTGCTATGGATTTGATTAAAAATTTAACAGGGAAAGACCCGAAAGGTTATGAACCTGTTGCAGAACGTATTATAAATACTCCGGATACGGATTTGTTCTCTGAACTCGTTTCAAGAGATGATTATCTGTTTGACTTTATTAAACAAAATGTTGCACAAAGGCTTGCTAAAGTTTGTAACAAGTCAAACTATAAGAATCTTTATCAATTCTTAAATATTTATTCTCCATACTATGATGATTTTATATCGTCAACTCTGGCACAATATGCAGATGATGATGATATAAATAAAATGCTTGATTTTCTTAAAAACGGTACCGAGTCTGAAAAAACGTATGCTGCAAGTTTCTTTTCATATATTGAGACATCTTCTGCTCTTGAAGATTTAAGAAAAAATGCATATTCTCAAAATACAGATTTAGCAGTTAACTGTGCAAGAGCACTCTCCAAATTAAACGATAGAGAGTCATATAATCAAGCAATAGAAAAACTTAAATCAAATGACAGTTTTGAACAGTATGCTGCAGTAAAATTTTTAGTGAATTATCAGGATACAAACGCAATAAACGATTTGTTGTCTGCAATGAAACATACCGGAATGGCAGAAAATGTAGCTGCTGAAATTCCATATTTGTGTCCTCTTAGCAGTCTATTAAATACAGACTATAATGATGATGCAATTCTTACATTCTGTTATATTCTAAACGGACTCGTTGAATTAATTCCGGTATCACAAATTATAGATTATGAATTTTACGGCTTTATAGATACATTGATGAAAGCATCGCCAACAGGACCTATTGCTGTTGCTTTGATGACTGCAAAAGAAAAATTAAACCTGTTTGTCGAAAATGAAGAATACTTGTTTGATGAAGATAAAAATACTAAAAATGAAGTTAACGATATAAACATTTTGTTAAATTCAATAAAAGTAAATAAATATACTTCATTTTTATATGAAGAATTATACGAAGAAAGTGATTTTATATACTTTGTTATGGAGTTAATAAAAGACTCTGACAGCATTGCAGCTCTTCTAACAGGCAGCAATCAAACAGTTATATTAAAAGCTATGAGCGTTCTAAAATCTCTGGGCAAATTAACCGAAGAAAATAAACAAACAGGTCTTGCCAATATTACTGATGAAAATATAAAATCTGTAGCTATGGCTTTATAACTATATTCCCATATCTAATTCAATACTATTTACGTTTTCTTTTAATTTTGTCGTTTCATTCAAAACAACAAGTGCCAGATTACTTATATCATACATTTTAAGATTATCGCCATCACGTATTGCTTCAAGTAAAATTCTGGACAAACTTTCCAGTATGTTCAGCTGAACACAAATATCAATAAATTTTTCTTCCATCATTAATTCCTAAATATAACTTGCTATATTATTATGATAACACAATATTTTTAAAAGTAAAGATATTTAATATATTTTCTATTATTTATTTTTCCAGATTAATCCGTAAGGGTTAAAGAAAATTTCTCGAACAAATCCGTTTTTTTTATAAAATTTTATTGCTGTAGAAACAGATAATAAAGTTATTGGTTTATCCGGGAACAGTTTTTTTAAAGAATCAAGCATGCCGGAGCCTATATGTTTATATTCAGGCTGTTTGGGTGTGGCTTTTGTAATTTTGAACATCTTATTAAAAAGTTTCTCCACCGTAGATTCTTTTTTTAACGGAGTAATATATTCCGGATTAACCTGTAAAAATTCTATTGAGTTAGCATTTGAATAATTATTAATATGAACCATACCTAAAACTTTTTTAGGGTCAAGTTTTTCATAAGAATTTTTCTGAGAAGTTAATGCAAAAAATTTTCTATCAATAGGATTTTCTATTATTAGATTATCAAGTTTTGAATCTCCTAACGCTGCAGAATATATAGAACCTGCATAAGAATCAGAACCCCAAGTATCAGAAAGACATTTTAACAGGGAAATATCATTTTTATTTTTAGGGTTAATTTCAACAAATGATGCATTAAATGGCTTATAACCATCATTATTCAGGTTTTGAATATTTGTTAAATGAATAAAATTTGCTTTAAAACTTACCGGGGACATACTGTTTTAAAACACATAAAAATATTTTTTGCTAAGCATTCCAGATTAAATCCAAATTATCGTATGAAGATTTATCTCTAATAAAATGGTGCTTCTGGTAAAATTTCTTGGCATCAATAACAGAATGAAGTTTTATAGGTTTATCAGGGTATAAAATTTTTAATGATTGTATTATTGCAGACCCTATTCTTTTAAAATTTGCTTTTCCAAATTGACATGAAACACAATCGGGCTGCACTTGTAAAAATTCTATTTTATTTGTATTATCTTTTTTTTCATGAAATTCTACAAGTCCTAAAATTTTTTCGGGAGATAATGTATCAAAGTTATTCTTTTGAGAGGTTAGAGCAAAGATATGATTTTTATATCCCAAAGATGTTTCTTTGCAAGCATCTTGATAAATATCTTCTGCAAAACATTCTCCCCAATTGTCAGAAGTTTCTTTAAGAGAAAATAAATCCCTTTTATTATTTAAATCTATTTCGGTGAATGCTGCTTCAAAAGGTTTATAAACAGAACCTTCTAATTTTTTAATTTTAACTGAATGTATATAATTGGCTGTAAAATTTATTTGATTCATATTTAATTAAAAACAATGAAAATATTTTTTGCCTAATTAATTTTATTAATTGAAATAAAAGAAGAGCGTAAATTTTATTTACGCTCTTTTAAATATATAGATAAGTGATGAGATTAGTTTCTTGTATAGCTGTTACCGTTCCCTATTAATCTACATAACAGCTTAATAGTGTATTATTTCTCATTTTTTTCAATGCACGCAATTCGGTTTGTCTTATACATTCTTTGGTTACACCATAGATGTTACCGATTTCTTCTAATGTTCTGCGTGTAATATCTCCCAGTCCGTAGCGCATCTTAACAATTGCTTGCTCTCTGTCTTTCAATGTAGAAATTACGATTTCCAAATCTTTTTTTAGATTTTCTGCTTCTACACTAGATGAAACATCTGCAGAGGTATCTTCTAAAATGTCAGCAACGTTAAGCTCTTTCCCATTCTGACACTCCATACTTCCTTCAATCGATATTGTTTTAGAATATGCGGATAAAAATGTATCCAATTTATCCGGCGAAATATTCATTTTTTCTGCTACATCTTTGTTTTTAATCTGACAATTGTATTTTCTTTCCATTTCAGATTTAATTTTTGAAAATTTAGATAAAGTTTCTTGTATATAAACAGGAATTTTCATGCTGTGTGATTGTTCTGATATAGCTTTGAACATAGCTTGCTTAATCCACCATGTTGCATAAGTCTGGAATTTGTAACCTAATTTCCAGTTGAATTTTTCGACTGCAACCATTAAACCTAAATTACCTTCTTGAATAAGGTCAATCATAGGTAATGCTGACATGTGAATAGCTTTTTTTGCTACTGTTACAACTAAACGTAAGTTTGCTTGAATTAATGTTTTCTTAGCTTCTTCATCACCGGCTTTAGCTTTTCTTGCAACTTCTTTTTCTTCTTCAGCTGATAAAGCCGGAAATTTTGAAATATCTCTGATATAACGGGATAAATCTGAATCTGTACAAGCTTTTAATACTAAATTTTTTGACGGGTTGGATGATTTGTTAGTTTTTTTCATTTTAATAGGTAACTGATCTGCCATACATAAACTCCTTAATACACTATACACTATCGTTAATATTTAATTGGGGTACACTATCCTTTGAGCAAAATTCTTAATACACAAACCATAAAAAATTTTAGCTCTTCTTATATACTTAGTATATACTTAAGTATATACTTTTGTCAAGACTTCTGTTACAATTGTTTACAAATAGTACTAGGTAATCGAAATATTTATAGTATAATAAAATAGTAAAAATAAGGTTATAGTAATTAATTTCGGCTATCGAGCAGCCGGAGAAAGAAGGAAAAGAAAAATGGTACCAGAAACAAAAAGTATGACCCTTGAAATCGGGGGCAAAACAGTTACAATCGAAACTGGTAAGTACGCACAATCAACTAACGGAAGTGTTACCGTGAGATGTGGCGATACAATGTTATTTGTGCATGCGGTTGTTAGTAAAGAACCAAGAGTTGGGATAGATTTTTTCCCGCTTCTGATTGATTATGAAGAAAGAATGTCTGCAATAGGCAGAATCCCTGGCGGATATAATCGTTCTGAAGGTAAAGCAAGCGACAAAGCAATTTTAGTATCTCGTTTGATAGATAGACCTATAAGACCGTTATTCCCTAAAGGATATAGAAACGATATTCAAATCGTCGCTCAATTGTTTAGTTATGATCAACAAAATCAACCTGATACATTAGCAATGCTTGGTGCATCTTGTGCATTAATGCTCTCAGGAGCTCCTTTTGAAGGACCAATCGGTGCAGTTCGTGTTTCTAAAGATGAAAACGGAAATTTCATTGCAAACCCTACACACCAGCAAGCTAAAAATTCAGATTTAGATATTGTTGTTGCAGGAACACATGATTCTGTAATCATGGTTGAAGCAGGATGTAATTTCGTTACAGAAGACGACATTATGAATGCGGTTGAATTTGCACAAGCAGAAATCAGAAAACAATGTGATGCACAGGTTGAATTTGCAAAACAATGTGAAGTTGTAAAAGAAGAGTTTGTTGACCCTTATGATACATCAGAAATCAAAAAAATTATTGATGAAACAGCTCATGACATGATTTTTGATGCTTATCACAATTTTGATAGAGAATACAGACAAAACAAACTTGAAGAAGCAAAGAATCTTGTTAAAGAAAAGATAGATGCTCTGCCTGAAGATGATGCGATCAAAACAATGATGGAAGAAACAGGTATTGATTTTGTTGCGGAAGAATTTAAAGCTGCGGAAAAGAAAATCATGAGAGCTATGATTTTGGACGAAAATGTAAGAGCTGACGGCAGAAAACCAAATGAAGTTCGTCCTATCTGGTGCGAAGTTGGCGTTATCCCTAGAGCACATGGTTCTGCAGTTTTTACAAGAGGTCAAACTCAAGTATTGTCTGTTGCAACACTTGCAGGTCCTAGCATGAAACAAGAGCTTGACGGTGTTGACCCTCAAACAGAAAAAACTTATATGCACAAATATATCTTCCCTGGTTTCTCTGTAGGTGAAGTTAAACCATTAAGAGGTCCTGGAAGACGTGAAGTAGGGCACGGAAACTTAGCAGAAAGAGCTAATATTCCGGCATTACCTTCTCAAGAAGAATTCGGGTACACAATCAGAGTAACATCTGACGTATTGGAATCAAACGGTTCTACATCAATGGCATCTACTTGCGGCTCATCAATGGCATTAATGAATGCAGGTGTTCCGGTCAAATGTATGATTGGCGGTGTCGCAATGGGTATGATTAAAGAAGAAGGCAGAGAACCGGTTGTATTAACAGATATTCAGGGTATTGAAGACTTCTTAGGCGATATGGACTTCAAAGTTACAGGTAACGATACAGGTATTACAGCACTTCAAATGGATATGAAAGCAAAAGGTATTCCAAATGATACTCTAAGACGTGCACTTCAACAAGCAAAAGAAGGCAGACTTCATATCTTAGGCGAAATGAGAAAAGCGATAACTGAACCTGGTCCTATGTCACCTTATGCTCCAAGCATATCTACAATGACTATTCCAGTTGAAGATATTGGAACAGTCATCGGACCTGGCGGTAAACAAATCAGAGCAATCATTGATGCTTCAGGTGCTGAAATAGATATTCAAGACAATGGTGTTGTTACAATCACATCTAACGATCAAGAAGGTGCAGAAATTGCAAGAAAAATGATTCGTGATTTAACATTCAAACCTGAAGTTGGAATGGTTCTAAAAGGTAAAGTAGTAAGAATTATACCTATCGGTGCTTTTGTTGAACTTGGCGGCGGCAAGGACGGTATGGTTCATATTTCTCAAATTTGCCATGAAAGAATTGAAACAATTGAACCGCATGTTAATGTTGGTGACGAAGTAATTGTTAAAATTATTAAAATTGACGAAAAAGGTAGAGTTAACTTAACAATTAAAGGTGTTTCAGATTCTGAAAAAGCACAATTTGCAGAATCTGCAAATGCTTAAATTAACTAATCAGATTAGTCAAAAGGCGGGATATATATTCCGCCTTTTTATATTATAAGGAGATTATTATGCACTTCAAAATAGATAAAGAAAAATGTATACACTGCGGACAATGTATCAAAGACTGTATTGCAAATATTATAGAATTTGATGATGAAAAAATACCTTATATAACAAATGAAAATCATTGTCTGAAATGCCAGCACTGTCTAGCAATATGCCCGACAGGAGCTTTATCTATTATGAATAAAAATCCGGAAAACTCTGAAGATACAGAAAATCTTCCAAGTGGAGATAGTGTTCTTAAGCTTATAAAATCAAGAAGAAGTATAAGAGAATACAGAGCAGAAAATTTGTCTAAAGATGTTATTGAAAAGCTGATAAACATGCTTAAATACCCGCCGACAGGATGCAATTTTCATAAACTTCATTTTTCAATTATTGATGATATTGAAGTTATGGATAAATTTAGAGAAATGACAAATTCAAAGATAAAGAAAATTTTATCTTCAAATACGTTTAATACAATTGGGAAAAAATTTGCGAATTACAAAGATGCTTTTATGAATGGTGAAGATATTATATTTAGAAATGCCCCGCACATGATAGTTGTATCTGCACCTATTAATGCGCCATGCGGAAGTGAAGATGCAATAATAAACTTAAGTTATTTTGAACTGTATGCTAAATCAATGAATGTAGGAACATTATGGTGCGGATTTGCAGAAATTTGTTTGAAAGTATTTCCTGATTTATGTGAATATTTGGAAATTCCTGACGGGTATAAACCTATGTATGTAATGCTTTTTGGTCCGACAGATATTAAATATCCCAGATGTACTCAACCGGAAGAATATCCTATTTCTTATATAAAAGATAAAGATATAAAAACAACCGGATTCAAAAAATTTAAACGTATATTTTGGAATTGGATTCGATAGCGGCTCAATGTATTGTTAACACTGTTATTTTTACTTAAAAATTTTTCTCTAAACTATACGGTTGATATTCAAATTTTTATACTAAAGATTCAAAGATTAAGGACGTTTATCATGCTACAGCAAACAGCATTATGGAGTGGTAATGTCCGAACAGCTTATTATACCTGCAATCGATAAAGCAGAAGAAGCAGAAAAGGCACTTGAAAGTGCACGTTTAGCCCATCAAAGATATCTTATCAAGCAGCAGCAAGAAGATATCGATAGAGCTATTCTATTCTATGTCGATGCTATAAAATACAATCCAAAATTAGCAGAGGCATACTATAGGCTTGCCAGTCTTATGTGGGAAAAAGGGCAAATTTCACTTGAAAGTGCAATCGAACAGTGTAAAACGGCGATTACCCTTGAACCCGAAAATGTTAATGCTCATATTTACACGGGATATTTCTATTCTCTTGCCGAAGATTATGAAAACGCAGAAAAAGAATTTAAGTTTGCAATAACAAGTCATAATATAAATTCTGCAAGACCAAGACTATTTTTATCTAAATTAATACAAAAAAGAATGCAGCAAAAAGGTAAAACTTTTAGTGGCATGATGAAGTTTTTATACTATTTCTTAACAGGAAGTATTTTATTCATGAGTGATTATCCTGCACTAAAAATGGTATACGAATCAATGGCAGATAATTTTTCAGTATTTTCATATAAAACAATAGGTGCGACATTAGAAAAAATCAGAATGTTTCCGACAGCGTTTAACACTTATGCTATCGGAATGGAACGTACTCAACATGGAGATATTTTTTATAAAAAATTAGGGGATTTGTCACTGGAATGCAACGATGTAGTGTCAAGTCTTGAATACTACAGAAATGCCCTTAAAACAACTCCTAAGAATCGAGAAGTATTAATTAAACTTGCAACAATTATGCAAACGTATTTCCCGGAAGAAATAGATACAATAATTGATTATTACAATCAATTATTAGAGTTCGGAATTGATAACGGCAAAATTTATTATGAATTGGGGCATTTATACTTACGCCGCAATGATAAGGTTAATTCCATATCTGCATTCAAACTGGCTTTAAACGAAGATTCTGAGAACCCTTATTACAATAACTCGCTTGCATATTCTCTTGTCAGAGCAGAATTGTACGATGATGCAATAGAATATTATCAAAAAGCTATTAAACTAAACCCTGATGCAGCCTGGACATCAATAGTATGTCATGCCCTGGGGGCGCTATACGGCGAAGTAAAAGGGAATTTTGAAGCCGCAGAAGCAACTTTCCAGGCGGGATTAGTTTTAGACCCTAATAATTACGATCTTTTGATGTCTTTGGGGGATTTATTTATGGCTGTCGGAAACTTAGATAAAGCAATACGTACATATTGCGATGGTATTACCATGAATCCTGATAATTTCCTCGCGTATGCAAAAGCAGGTTTGGCTCTATGGGAAAAAGACTATATTGAAGAAGCATTAGTATCTTTGCATAAGGCAGTCGACTTGAATCCGGATTTTGATGTCGCACATAATAACCTTGGAGTTGTATACTTAGATGGCATAGGTGATGCAGAAGAAGCAATAACACATTTTCTACGCGCTATTGAAATTAATCCAAATTATACCCTTGCATATTTTAATACCGGTCGAGCGTATCAGGCCATGAACGAAAAAACAAGTTCTGCAGAATATTATCAAATGGCTTTGGATTTAAATAAAATAACATTTGAAATGGATGAAGATGATATACTTGCCAGATTACATGGTCTGTTCGAATAAATCATCTTTAAGTAAATTATCGGACTGAGAAGAATTGACTGCAAGTTTATCGCAGCGTTCATTAAACTCATGTCCGTTATGTCCTTTTACCCAGATTAATTCAACATCATGTTGCTCTTTTGCTTTTAATAGCCTTTGCCACAAGTCAACATTTTTTACAGGTTTCTTTGATGAAGTTTTCCAATTATTCTTCTGCCAAGATTCAATCCATTTTTGTTCAAATGCATCAATAAAATATTTGCTGTCAGAAGTTATTTTTACTTTACAAGGTTTCTTTAAAGCTTCTAAACCAACAATTACAGCCAAAAGTTCCATTCGATTATTAGTTGTAAGTTTGTATCCGGCTGTCAGTTCTTTTTCATGGTAACTACCTTTAGAATCTTTATAACGTAAAATTGTACCATAACCGCCTGCCCCGGGATTTCCCGAACAAGCACCGTCTGTATACATCTCTACTAGTAATTTATCCTCCGACATATAAAAATATTATAAATAAAACTTCTTTATGTCAATAAAACCACGATTTCTACCTACTTGTAAAAACATCATCTTTATTGTATTTTTTAAGGTGTAAGTTATTTTACAGTATAAGAAGGAGGCTCACATGAGCGAAAGAAAATTAGTCGGAACAAAAGAAATGTTCGAAAAAGCATTAGCTGGCGGATATGCTATCGGTGCTTACAATGTTAACAACATGGAAATTCTTCAAGGTATTGCAGAAGCTGCTGAAGAAACAAGATCTCCAATCATTCTTCAAGTATCTGCAGGTGCCAGAAAATACGCTAACCAAACTTATTTAATTAAATTAGTTGAAGCAGCTTTAGCTACAACTACTGTACCTATCGCTTTACACTTAGACCACGGTGCAGATTTCGAAATTTGTAAAGCTTGTATCGACGGCGGTTTCTCATCTGTTATGATTGACGGATCTCGTTTCCCATTTGAAGAAAACGTTGCTGTTACTAAGAAAGTTGTTGAATACGCTCATGAAAGAGGTGTTTCAGTTGAAGCTGAACTTGGTAAATTAGCAGGTGTTGAAGATGATGTTAACGTTGATGCTAAAGATGCTAAATATACAAACGTTAAAGAAGCTGTTGAATTCGTTAGACAAACAGGCTGCGATTCTTTAGCAATTGCTATCGGTACTTCTCACGGTGCTTACAAGTTCTCTGGTGAAGCTAAATTAGACTTTGACAGACTTAAAGAAATTAAAGATGCATTAAAAGAAGCAGGATTTGGAGATTACCCAATCGTTCTTCACGGTTCATCTTCAGTTCCTCAAGACTTAGTAGCTAAATGTAATAAATACGGCGGTCAATTACCTAATGCTCAAGGTGTTCCGGAAGATATGCTTAACTATGCTTCTAAACACGGTGTTGCTAAAATTAATATTGATACCGATTTAAGATTAGCTATGACTTCTACTATCAGAGAATTCTTCATGGAACATCCTGAAAAATTCGACCCTCGTGAATATATGGGACCTGGTAGAACAGCAGTTAAAGAACTTGTTATGCACAAAATGAGAGATGTATTAGGAACAGCAGGTCACGCTGATGACTAATTAACAAGTTTATTAAAAAAGGTATCCAAATTTTTGGATACCTTTTTTTATTGAAAAGAAAATAACTTTTAAGCCCCCCTTTATCTTTTGTAAAATATATGTTACAATTCACTTATGAAACTGACGTCGAGAAACGAATTAAGTAAATACAAAATTTTACCCTTCAACCTATATAATGAAGCCGGCGAAGTAGTTTTAAAAGCCGGAGATGTTTTAACTGTCGGAAAACTTTTGCAGCTTAAGGCTTTTGATAAAATATACAGAGACAGCTCACCTTCAGAGGATGAAGCAAAATACAACCAAATAGCACCCGAGGACGGAGGAGCTGAAGCTGAGTTTAAATCCGCAGTTGCAAATAATTTTAATGATGACTTTGATTATGATAATCTGAATCTTATTGAATACAAAACTCCAATAAATAAGTATTCAAAAATTGATTATAAAGAACAGATGAAGCTCAAAACGTATCTGATGAAAACAATAGAACTTCTAAATAGAACATCGATAAAAGAAGCTTTTCCAAAGATGGCAAATCTTAGTGAAATTATAACTAATACAGTAATTCCAAAGTTTTCAGAAATAGAACATTACTCTGAGTTAAGACTTCTTGGTGATTATGAGGTATGCCATCCGATAAATGTTGCAATCATGTCAGGAATGATTGCCAAAAAAATGGATTTTGAAAAAGATTTTATATCTGATATTATACTTGCAGGTATAATGCACGATATAGGTAAATATCGTTTGCCTAACGCATTTAAAACATCCGGTCCAATTACTAATATTGACAGTGAAGAACTAAAAAAACATACTATTATCGGATATAATATCTTAAAAAAAGAATTGAAACTTCCTGATCATATTTGTAACGTTGCATTGCAGCATCACGAACATAATGACGGGACAGGTTATCCGCATGGGATTTCAAGTGATTGGATTAGTATAGAAAGCCAAATCGTAAATGTATGTAACTGTTACGATAATTTTGCATTCAACAAAACGGGATATGTTGTTAAAAACAATAGAGATGTTTTAAGATTAATGCTGTCTATAGGTACAAAAAGGTTTTCTGCTGAAATTCTTTATACATTTGCGCATATGTTTAGCTATAACGATACTATGAATTTTAGCGATATGGCTTCATATTCTGCTTAATATACTAAAAAGACGCCTTATTAATAAGACGTCTTTTTGAAAACAAATAGTTTTGGAAAAAATTAACCACGAATGTTTAATTTTTTTACCAAAGCTCTGTAACCTTCAAGATCTTTACTCTTAAGGTAAGAAAGTAAACCTTTTCTTCTACCTACCATCATTAAAAGACCGCGTTTTGTTGCAAAATCTTTTTTATTGGTTTTTAAATGTTCTGTAAGTTCTGCAATTTTTTGGGTTAACATTGCAATTTGAACTTCTGTTGAACCTGTATCATGTTCATTCTTACCGTATTTTTTTGTAAGTTCTTGTTTTTTTTCTTTTGTTAAATTGATTGACATGTTTGTTTTCCTTTATGTTGAGTGACTATTGGCGTAAGCACTCTACAAATATTATAATATTATATCAAATTTAAAAATCAAGTGGGGGTAAATGTATATGGTTATAATTAGGTTTATCAGTTTAAGGCCGAGTGAGGGGGGTAAATGTATATGGTTATAATTGGGTTTACCAGTTTAAAGCCAAGTGTGGGGGGGGGAATGTATATGGTTATAATTAGGCCTACACGTTTAAAGTCTGTTTCTGTTTTAAATGATAAATATCAATTCAAAATAAAGGTCACTGGTCCGTCATTTATTAATTCTACATCCATCATTGCGCCAAAGACTCCTGTTTTTACCGCTAAACCTCTTTGTTTTAATTGTTCAATAAAATACTCGTACATTTCGTTCGCCTTATCAGGAGATTCCGCATTATCAAAACTTGGTCTTGTACCTTTTGAACAGTTACCTGCAAGTGTAAATTGAGAAACAACGAGAATTTCTCCGGAGACATCAATAACAGACTTATTCATTTTGCCTTGATCATCTTCGAAAATTCTAAGTTTTGATATTTTATCAGCAATCTTTTCTGCTTTTTCTTTAATATCACCCTTTTCCACACCATATAAAACAAGTATTCCTGAATTAATTTTAGAGTACAATTCATTATTGATTGTTACAGATGCTCGTTTTACACGTTGTATTAAACCAATCATTTATTAAACCTCTATTTTATCAATTGTATTTGTTAAAGTTGTTATAACTCGTTCAAGTTTTGGGTGTATATTATTATAATAGTCTTTCAAACCTTGAATAACTTTTGGTGTCGTTTTTTCATTGTATGCTTTTACTTTTGTCAAAATATCGTTTAACACCATCTCTTCTGCAGCTGTAGTGTATCTAAAAATTAAATTATCGTTATTATTGTGATCATTTAATAATGTATACTGTTCTATCAATTTTCTTATTTTCAAAAGTTTGTCTTTATCAATAACTTTATTACGTTTATAATCCATACTTAAGCGGGATACAGATTTCCCGCATTCATCACATATTTCCATCGATTTTTTCATAGAGTTTAATGTATTATTCAATCTATTTTTTATAGTTTTTGTATCAAATGAAAAATCAGATTTTAATTCTATCCTCTTAGACTTTTTAGCATTTTTCATAGCATCTTCTAATGATTTATTTTCAAACCCGTCAATCTGAGCTCCTTTTAACGAGGTATTTATTAATTCGATGTTTTCCAATTGTTTCGCATAATCAGAAATATGCTTTATGAATGAAGCATAACCTGCTTCTGTAGGTATTAACTTCCCTTCAATACCTTGGACGGAATACAAAATAGAATTGAGGTAGGCAAGACGTCTTTTAGCGGCCATAATTCTTTTTGATTCATCCTGGTGTGTAAATAAAGAGTCCGCATACTTTTTAATATCATTTGTTGTTATTTCATATTTATTTGTTTCAGGATTCAATTTACATAATAAATCAGAATATGCGGAGTCTTTTGAATAACACTGTCCGTCAATATATGCCAAATCCTGACCAACAAGGATTATTTTAGAAAAGCCCATTTTTACAGCAGTATTAAATGCCATAAAAGATACCGTTCCCTGAGCCAAATATCCTTCTGTCGAGAGTCCTGTAATATCAGCAAAATACTGGCTTGTAGGCATATTAGATGATGCATGTAATAATTTTGACCTGCATGTTAGAGCATGAATATTATAATTTGTATAAGGTTCTGATATTAGAGTTACTTTAGACAAATCAATACCTTCTACTTGTTTTGAACAGTTAAAAGTTTCAATTATACAAAGATAATCCGTTTTTATACCGTTTTTAACTAAAGTTTTCAGAGCGGGACCGACTGTAAAAATTGTTGCTTTATCTTGATATTTTTTTAAAACTTCAATATTTTCAGCAAGGGTCGGACCGGCAGAAACAATAATTGCAGTTTGACCTGAATATATATTTTCAAAAACATTTACGGGGATTTCTTTTAAAAGTTCAGGGATATTAAAAAGAGTCATTATTGTAGAATTATACATTTTTTTGCGTTTATAACTATAATCAAGCAGCACGCTTCCAAATGTTAATTCCAGCTTCTTTGTTTGTTCGGCAAATACATCTTTATACATTTCTCTGTAGCTTGGTAAACTTAATATATCAACCGTTGTATTTTGTTTTGTATTATTTGATATAAAATCCAGAAGTTTTTCAAAATCCGTAAATAAATAAACATTGTTTCTCGACAATTCTCCGGTGAAATCAACCAGGGTAAAAGAATTATGCAAAATATCAAGATTTGGTTCATATAACAGAACAGCATCTTTACTATTTCTGACAGCCAGTTGAAATAAATATCCGAGTCCTAAACCGTATATAACATGAATGTTATTAACGGCATCTTTTGACGTATTTATTATATTCTGCGATTCTAAAAGCGGATTTTCTTCACTATGAATATAACGTCCCTTATATTGAATATTATAACCGTTAGTTGTTGCAAGTAACGGTTTTTCTTCATATTCATAATTTAATAACTTCTCTTTTAAGGATGCATCTTTAAGAGCGTTAATATTTTTTTCAAATACTTTATTCATGCTTGCTAACCTTTCCGCTTAACTGTCCGCATGCGGCATCAATATCTGAACCCCTCTCCAGTCTGACTGTTACTTTCTTCCCCGAATGCTCCAGCAAATATTTAAATTTCATTATCTCATTATTTGTTGGTTTTGTGTATCCTGTTTTTACAACAGGGTTATAGGGTATTAAATTTATATTACATTTCAAATCATGCAAAAGATGAGATAATTCTTTTGCTGATTCTAATGTACAGTTTAACCCTTTTATTAAAATATATTCAACAGTAATTCTTCTTCCTGTTTTTGAAACATAATACTTCAAAGCATCAACAAGTTCATTTATCGGATATTTATTTTCAATAGGCATAATCTCACGCCTTACTGCATGATTTGAAGCGTGTAAGGATATTGCAAGTGTTGATTGCAGTTCCTTTTCTGCAAGTTTTTTTATCTGAGGAATAATTCCGCTTGTTGAAATCGTAATTCTGCGTGCTCCTATTTGAAAATCATTATTGAATATTTCAAGAGCTTTTAAAACATTATCTAAATTTAATAACGGTTCACCCTGCCCCATAAATACAACATTGGTTATTTTTAAACCGGTATCTCTTTGTATCGTTAAAACTTGTTCAATAATTTCCTTATAGGTGAGATTCCTTATAAACCCGCGTTTCCCGGTTGCACAGAAAGAACAATTTACGGCGCAGCCTATTTGTGAACTTACACAAGCTGTCAGATTGGCCCGGTTATCAAAGCGCATTAAAACTGTTTCGACACATTCTCCATCGGGATATTCTATCAAGTATTTTATTGTACCGTCTGAACTTACTTGCTTAACCTTTATTTTGGTATTCGTAACCAGAGCAATTTGTTTGAAATCTTCTCGGAACTGTTTTGATAAATCCGTCATTTCATCAATATTTGAAACGGACTTAAGATATATCCAGTTATGAATCTGTTTTGCTCTAAATTTGGTGGCTTTTAAAGACAAAACCAATTCTTCTATTTCATTTAATGACATACCGGATAATATTTTCATTCAACATTCTCCTTTTGAGCTTTCACTGAAGAAATCAATGCTGCAACAATAAATGCCAAACCTGAAAGTCCGGTTACAACTTCCGGAACCTCATGAAACGTTGAAACAAACATTATAACGGCTAGAACTCCGATTGCCCAATGTGCACCGTGCTCCAAATATATATAACTTTTTAAAGTTTTTTCTTCCACAAGCAAAAGAGTTAATGACCTTACGAACATTGCACCGATTGCAAGTCCTATTGTGATAATTATAATATCACTGCTCAATGCAAACGCACCTAATACACCGTCAAGAGAAAAAGATGCATCAATAAGTTCTAAATACATGAAACTTACAAAACAAGAACAGTTAAGCCAGTTTTTAGAATTGCAGCATTCTCTTTCCTGTTTTTGCTGCGCTCCTTCCAATGTTTCTGCAATTGTATCAATAATAAGATATGTTAGTATTCCGGATACTCCAGATATCAAAACATTTAACCTGATAGGCGCAGGCTGGAACATTTGCACCAAATCAACAACCGCTAAAGCAATTAATGTATCTAAGACTTTATTTCCCGGAACCCGTTTCATAATTTTTTCAATCGGTTTAATCCAATCAAGCTCTTTTTTAGGGTTCATGAAGTATCCCATAAACAGCATTATTAAGAATGCACCGCCGAATGTTACGATAGGGGCGTGCGTTTGATGCAAATAATAAGCATACATTTTTGAATTAGTTAAAGCAATATGCAAAACTTTTAAGATATTTAACTTGGCAAATATTGAAACAACTAATAAAGGGAATAAAAACCTCATACCAAAAACTGCAATAGCAATACCCCAAGTTATGAATCTGTGACGCCATTTTTCTGACATCTTCTCAAGCTTCATTGCATTTACTACAGCGTTATCAAATGATAAACTTACCTCCAATACACTGAGAACAAATGCAATGAATACACAAATCAGACCTGAACCGGGCTTAACATGTTCCCCCCAAAGAAATGCACAGAGCAACCCGAGTGCTGTTACAATATAAGATCCCATAAAGTGTTTCATATAACTACCTCTTGGAGTAATTATATTAAACAATAGCCTTATTTTCAATCAAATCAAAAAAGAATCATCCAAGTGAATTAAGAATTGCCATTGCACCGTCGGTTTCATATTCCATTTGAGCAACATCTTGTGTAATTCTGGCTTTTGACTCTGCCGGAGTTTCCATTATTTTTTGAACAGTTTTTTCGTCCAAAAATTCAAAGAAATCATCTAATTGAACAGGTTTTACACCGGATTCAACTGATTGCATATTAATTTGCAGGTCGTCGGTATTATTTTTTAAAGGAGATGACATGTTGGTTTTATTACTCTGATTAACCTTATTACTTTTAATTGCATCATCGGGCCCGAATAGATTCATAATTTCTCCTTCGATTTCTTCTACCTACATACTACACAATTTTATAAGATGAATCAACCCTCAGAATTGACCAAATTTTTCTTTTTTGTTACAAAACTTCAAGTAAAAATAATTTATTAAAACAAGGTTTGCTGCATGTTCTCTATTTTTTTTCCAAGATGTCTGTAGCCTTCCGGAGATACTTTTCTGCCGCGCGGGGTTCTTTGAAGCAAGCCGGCCTGCAAAAGATAAGGTTCACAAACATCTTCTAATGTTCTGACATCTTCGCTCAAAGCCGCTGCAATTGTCTCAATACCAACAGGGCCGCCGTCGTATTTTTCAATAATCAGATTCAGTAAAGCTCTATCTGTTGTATCCAGACCAAATTCATCAATATTCAAAATATCCAGTGAATAATTTGCGACTTCATCAGTTATTACGCCATCAAACTTTATCAATGCAAAATCAGAAACTCTCTTAACCAAACGGTTTGCAATTCTCGGAGTTCCTCTTGAACGTTTAGCTATTGCTGCGGCACCTTCTTCAGTTATTTTTATATCCAGAATTGATGCAGTACGTTTAATGACAGATGCCAGTTCTTCAATTGAATAAAATTGTAATCTGTATATAATACCAAACCTGTCACGTAATGGCCCTGACAATTCTCCGGCTTTTGTTGTTGCGCCAATCAATGTGAATTTAGGAAGCGGTACTCTCAAAGTTTTTACTGTTTGAGATTTTCCTGTTGTCATATCCAAAAAGAAATCTTCCATTGCCGGATACAAAATTTCTTCCGCAACTTTATTTAAACGGTGAATCTCATCAATAAATAATATTTCGCCGCCTTTTAGTGACATCAAAATACCTATTATATCTCTCGGGCGTTCAAGTGCCGGCGCTGACGTAATCTTGATATCAGCCCCCATTTGTTCTGCAATAACTCCTGCTAAGGTTGTTTTACCAAGCCCCGGAGGACCGTAAAATAATAAATGATCAAGAGGTTTTTCTCTCATTTTTGCAGCTTCAATAGAAATTTTTAATGTTTCTTTTAATGCGGATTGACCTATGTAATCATCAAAGGACTTTGGACGAATACTATTTTCAAATGTTTTATCGTATTCGATACTCTCTGTTTTTATAATCGGATTTTTTTGTTTTAAATCCTTTTTTTGAAAATCGTTGTCGTCTGATATTATTGTCATAAAAAAATTATATCATAATTGTTTCAAATAATTTTCAATTCCTTTACTTATTCCGTGAGCAACTTTTTTATAATAATCTTTTGATTTATAAATTTCTACATCCTCTGGGTTTATCAAAAATGCTGTTTCAACAAGAATTCCAACGTACTCTGTAGGACGTATAACAGCAAAACTTGCCTGTTTTATACCATTATCTCTTGTACCCAGAGATTTTGTTAATGCCAGCTGGACAGACTTTGCCAGAGATTTTGAAAATTCATTATAATAATATGTTTCACTGCCTTTATGAGTGTTTGGATTTGCATATTCGGGAATAGAATTCATATGAAGACTGATGAATATTACACCTTTTTTATCTTTTGCATAATTAACTCTGTCTTTCAAAGAAACAAATTTGTCGGAATTTCTTGTCATTAATACTTTGTAATTTTTAGATTTTAATTCTTTTTTCAGTGCTTTTGCAGCTTTTAAATTTAAATCTTTTTCTAAATCAGACATACAACCGACGGCTCCGGGTTCTTTGCCGCCGTGTCCTGCATCAATAATAATTTTAGGAGATGTCATATCTACTTTAGGCAGTTTTATACTTAATTCTCCGTCCTTCATTTTGGCGCTATAACAGTATGGAGGTTTTAGTTCTATCACAGAATGAAATGTTTCATCCGTATAGCCAGCTACATTATAAACCTCTGAATAAAGTCTGTTATTATCAAACTTTATTGAATACGGCAAATTTTTTGAGAATTTAAATTTATAAGTCTCAGATATATTATCAGAATTTATTCCTTCGCCTTTATATTCTCCAACCGGATTTACATCACGTAATTCAGGGTTAACAGAATCTGATGGAACCCAGCCGGATAAGTTTTTGTTTAAATATACTCTTACAAAATCGTTTTTTATTCCGTTGATTTGCAAATCGGTATTTTGTGGCAAATATCCGAGACGATTCATTCCAAAATTTTCGGGGGTAGAGCGAAGAATTACGTTATCCGTATTGGTTGTACATTCTTGTATCGGAAATTCAACAAGATTAGAAGATGATTTAGATGGTGACAAACTTGTAATTATATATTTATCAATAACATTCTTCTTTTTATTGGTTAAATAAAATGTGTTATCGCCGGGGTTCAGCTTAAATGATTCCGCAAATGAACCGTTCTTTTGGGTTTGAATTTTTTGTCCGTTTATCCACAAAGATTCGTGTTTATCAACTTTTCCGACAAAAAATATTCCGTTTGAGACCAAACTTAAATCTTTCTTTTGGGGGAATGCGACTTCATAAGCATAGGCGGGCATCAAATAAAAACAAAAAATTATTAATAATAAAACTCTCTTCATATTTCTTATTTTATTGCATTATGTATTTGCAGTCAAAATATAAAATAAAATTGAATTTGAATAGACTTCAATCAGCCAATTCTATGATTCTAAAAATGATACTAAATATACCCCTTTTCAGACAGTCGGGTAATATCTTTTTTATTTTTAAACAGTAATATAAAAAATAAAAAAAGGAGGGCTTTATGTCTGGAATCTTTACTCCGCCTGTATGTAAACTAGAGGCACTTAATCATCTTTTTATAGAATTGACCGCAAAAAATTGTAATCAGCGATGCAAAAAATGTTATATTGATTTTCCGTTAACTAAAAATGTCAAAGATTTTATTCAGGTAGATAAAATAAAAAAAGCATTATCAGAAACTATGGATGCAGATTTAAAATGTATTTATTTAACCGGTGCTGAACCTATGACTCATCCGGATTTTAATACGATATTAAGATTGTGTTTAAAAAGAACAAATGTATGTATTTTTACAAATGCGACTTTTATAAACGAGAAGAAAGCCCGTTTTTTGAAAAAAGTTGAAGATGAATCCGAATATCAAATAATTTTTAAACTTTCTTTCGCAAGTTATAATGAACTTAGGAATGATGATGTTCGTTTTCGCGGGGCATTCAGACAAAATATGTACGCTTTAAAATGTCTTGATAAATATGATTTTACAACAATTGCTTGTGTAAATAACTATTATAATGAAGATGAAAATATTATACTTAATGCGTTTAAGCAGATAATAACGGAATCAGAACTTAAAAATACGATGGTACAGGTTACTTCTTGGGTGAATGGAGATATAGATTTAGGAAATATGTCAGGAAGTGAGATGTATGACTGTAAACACGGCAGGTTGCTTACCCAAAACGGTGTATTTTCATGTCCGTTTCTTTCAAATGATTATAGAGGCAGAAGCGGCAGTGATTTCAAAGATTTTTCAAAAAATGTTCGTTTGGAAACACCATTTTGTACTGCTTGTATAAAAAATCAAGAACCCATGTTTTCGGTTAATATTACTTAAATAATAACTAATTTGTAAACGAATATTAATTTTAATTGAGATTCTGCAATTATACATTCTAAAAATACTTTATTAATATGTAAGGTTGTGTGTATTAATGGAGGTTTTATGACTGAAACTTGCGGTGGTGTTGGTATACATACGAATAAATATCCTATTGATAGCTTAAGAGATTATTACAAGTATAAGCAAGAATTAAAATCAGAGTATAGACTTAAAGAACTTGAAGAAAAAGCTAAAGCTGGAGAATTGACTCTGGGTGAAGAGCTGGAACTAAAAGGACGCAGAGTCGGTGAGTTGTTAGATTCAATTTTTAGTGTTCCTTGTAGGAATTAAATATCAAAACAGTTGAAATTTTATCCCCTTTATTCGCTTAATAAAGGCATGCTTTTCTATTGATTTATTTTAGTTTCTTTAATATAATTATTGCGTGAACTTAGAGTTCTGTTATTTAAAAAGGAGAGACTTATGAGAAAGAAAAGTATCTTACCTAAGATAATGCTCTCAGTGATGTCATTATTAATGGTAACTCTGCCGTCTTTTGCAAGTGAAGCATCTCTAGTCGTCCCTAATATTAAGGCTGATGCAATGAGCTACAACTTATTGTTAATAGGTTTAGCTGTGTCTGTTATCGGTGTAATATTCGGGTTCGTAGAGTTCTTACGAGTTAAAAAACTTGATGTACACACTTGTATGGCAAATGTGGGAAACACAATTTTCGAAACATGTAAAACCTATCTTGTTCAACAAGGTAAGTTTTTAATTGTTTTAGAGGTATTAATCGCTCTATGTATTGCGTTCTATTTCGGATACCTCGAAAAAATGACTTTAACTAATGTATTGATTATCTTAGGATGGTCAGTAATTGGTATTTTAGGTTCTTATTCTGTTGCCTGGTTTGGTATCAGAATGAACACTTTAGCAAATGCCAGAACTGCATTTACAGCATTAAAAGGAAACCCTTTAAATATTTTAAATATTCCTCTTAATGCAGGTATGAGTATCGGTGTATTACTTGTATCAGTTGAACTTATCATGATGTTAATCATCTTATTGTTTGTTCCTGGTAATATTGCCGGTGCATGTTTCATTGGTTTTGCAATCGGTGAATCTTTAGGTGCTTCTGCACTTCGTGTAGCAGGTGGTATCTTTACAAAAATTGCAGATATCGGATCTGACTTGATGAAAATTCAATTCGGTATCAAAGAAGATGACCCTAGAAACCCTGGTGTAATCGCTGACTGTACAGGTGATAATGCCGGCGATTCTATCGGACCTACAGCTGACGGTTTTGAAACTTACGGTGTAACAGGTGTTGCTCTTGTTAGTTTCATACTTTTAGGTGTATTAAAACCTGAATACCAAGTTCAATTATTAACTTGGATTTTCACAATGAGATTCTTAATGATTATTACATCAGTACTTGCTTACTGGGTAAACAAAGGAATCACAAAAGTTTATGCAGCAAATACTCAAAAATTTGATTTTGAATTACCTCTATCAAACTTAGTTTGGTTAACTTCAATATTCTCAATTGTTATGACATTTGTTGTAAGTAAATGGTTATTAGGCGGACTTTCAGATCCAAATCTGTGGTTAGTCTTATCAATAATTATTTCTTGTGGTACATTAGGTGCTGCTTTGATTCCGGAAGCAACAAAAGTATTCACAAGTCCAAAAGCAAAACACACCAAAGAAGTTGTTACTGCATCTCAAGAAGGCGGTGCATCTTTAACAATCCTTTCAGGTATTGTTTCAGGTAACTTCTCAGGTTTCTGGATTGGTTCAATCATTGTGTTGTTAATGGCTTTGGCTTATGCTGCAAGCACATTCATTCCGGCAACATTCATGATTTATCCTTCAGTATTTGCATTTGGTTTGGTTGCATTCGGTTTCTTAGGTATGGGACCTGTAACAATTGCTGTTGACAGCTATGGTCCTGTTACAGATAACGCTCAATCAGTATATGAATTATCATTGATTGAAGAAGTTCCTGATGTAGCAAACGGCATTGAAAAAGAATATGGTTTCAAACCTGATTTTGATAATGCTAAGAAATACTTAGAAGAAAATGATGGTGCTGGTAACACATTCAAAGCAACTTCAAAACCGGTATTAATCGGTACTGCAGTTGTTGGTGCTACAACAATGATTTTCTCATTGATTCTTGTAATCAAACAAACATTAGGTATCCAGCCAGAAATGGTACTTAACGTATTGAACCCTTACACATTGTTAGGTTTCATTGCCGGCGGTGCTGTTATTTACTGGTTCTCAGGTGCTTCTATGCAAGCTGTTACAACAGGTGCATATTCTGCAACCGAGTTTATTAAAAACCACATTAAATTAGGTGAAGCAGATGATAAATCAGCAAACCTTGCAAATTCAAAAGAAGTTGTTAAAATCTGTACTCAATATGCACAAAAAGGTATGGTAAACATCTTCATCGCATTATTTGCATTTGCTTTAGCATTAGCTTGTTTATCAGCTCCGGTTGGAACAGATTCTGCTCCGGTATCATTCTTTGTAAGTTATCTGATTGCAATTGCAGTATTCGGCTTATTCCAAGCTGTATTTATGGCAAATGCCGGCGGATGCTGGGATAACGCAAAGAAAATTGTTGAAGTAGATATGGATGAAAAAGGTACACCATTACACGAAGCTACAGTTGTTGGTGATACTGTTGGTGACCCATTCAAAGATACATCATCTGTTGCTATGAACCCTATTATTAAGTTCACAACATTGTTCGGTTTATTGGCAATGGAAATCGCAATTAACCCAAGTTTCAGAGACTGTGCAAAAATTGCCGGTGTTGTATTCTTGTTAATTGCAATTGTATTCGTAATTCGTTCATTCTACGCAATGAGAATACAAGGTAATAAATAAGATTATATCTTATATTTAAAACCCGGATGAGAAAAATCTCATCCGGGTTTTTTAATTTGCAAGATAAAGATTAATATTACCCTCACAAATTACTTTGTAACGAAATATTAAAATGAATTTGTAGGGGCTGAAATCCTGTTATAATGCCCGATATGATATCATATGATATGAGGGATACTAGCAATAAAATATAATTCCCGGTTTTAATATAAATGTAAGTAAGTTTTATATTAAAAAAGAAAGGGAATTAATTATGACAAACATTGCTCCAAAATTATTGAAAGAAGTACCGGAAATGTTAAACAAAACAAAATCATTCTCCAAAATTGTTGGTAATGGTATTAGTAAATTAGTTAAAGCTGAACCACAAACAACAAAAATGGGTATGGATTATTGTAAAAATCTAAAATCAGGCACAGAAGCTTGGGCAAATTATGCAAAAGCTAAGTGTGCTATTGACAAAAATCTTATAAATGGCAATGATGTTAACAAATTAGTTAAAGCTGAACCACGAAAAACAAAAATAGGTATGGATTATTGTAAAAATCTAAAATCAGGCACAATAGCTTGGCCAAATGATACAAAAGCTAAGTGTGCTATTGACAAAAATTTTATAAATAATAAATAAATTTGATTAATCATTAAATTTTAATATTTTGAGTGGAGTTTATACTCCACTCAAAAATTAAATTCAGAAAGGGAATTATTATGGCACCAGTTCAATCATCAAATATCAATACTTTTAATACAATGCGTACTGTTCCGCAAGTTGCACAAACTTCTGAACCAACTAACAAAGAAACTAAAAAAACTATGAGTACGACATCAAAGGTATTGATTGGAGCAGGTGTATTGGCAGCGGTTGCGATTGCAGGAATCGCAATAAAAAATAAATCAACTTCTAAGAATATTGTAAAGGATTTGCATGCAGAATTAAGGACATTGATTAATGAAGGCAAGTTAAAAATGGAACAGGTAACTAACCGCGGTAGAACAATTGAAGAAACTATAAAAAATGCGGATATAGAAGGACTTGATATCAAACCGCATACCTATGATGTATCACAAGAAAGTCCTATAATTGCAGTATTTCGTTCTTTTGCCGGTTATAAAGACGGGGTTGCCTGCCGTGAAGGTGAAGGATTTATTAGAGCAATTTCATCAAATTCTGGAAAATTTCCTGAATTGGATATGATGGTCAGTGTTATTAGTAATAGCTGCAACTGGATGCAAGATGCAGAAATGGTTAATATAGGGAAAACAGGAGCTTTTATTGCAAAAGGTGTCCACTCTTTTAATGGTCAAAAAAGAGCAATAGTTTGTTTGAACTTAGGTGCTGATGATACCAGATATCCTATTTTCCTTCTTTCTCCAAACAGCAAATTTACTCCGGCTCAACAAGATTTATTAAAATTTGTTGATAATCCTGAAAAATTCAAACCGGAAGTATTCCATCAATTAACGGAAAGTAATGATGGTAATCTCTTAAGACATGGTAAAAGTTGGAGCGATGTATATGCTCCAAACGAACGCGGAAAAGCTCTCAAATATGCAAATTGGGATTATGATTTGGCTCTTTCTGTAATTCAATCAATGGCTAAGTAGCGGATTTTTAAATAGAATTTTTATTTGAAAGTGATTAAGTGGTTAAACTCGTGAATATTTACTTAATCTCCTAATCACTTCTTATAATATTTCCATCTTTTATTTTGTAAATTTTTACATCCTCTAAAAACTTGTCATCAAATAATAGTGTATCAACAGAGGTAATAATCGTTTGAGTATCATTTTCTATGGATTTCAATAGGTAATTCTGTCTGATATCATCAAGTTCTGCAAGAACATCATCCAGCAAAAGAACCGGAGATTCTCCGATTTTCTCTTTAATTAAATTTATTTCTGCAAGTTTGAGGGCAAGGACTATTGTTCTCTGTTGACCTTGTGATGCGTATTTTGTTGCATCATTATTGTTTATATAAAACAAAATGTCATCTCTATGCGGACCGACACATGATTGTTTACGTACAATTTCTTCCTGTTTTCTTGATTTTAATTCTTCTTCTAAATATTTAGCAATTTCATCAATATTTTCTATAGGTACACTGTATTTAATATCAAAATTTTCACATTCTGCAATATTTTGATGTTTTAAAACGGCATGTTCTCTAAGTTCTTTTAAAAACTTTTGTCTTAAAAGAATAATATTAGAACCGGTGATTACCATTTGATGGTTATAAACATCCAGTAAGTCATAATTGATTTCCGGTAATTTTAGAAGATTATTCTTCTGAATTCTTATTTTTTCGTACTTGCTTAATCTTTCGTCGTATGCAGGATAAATTTGCGAGATAGCCCTATCGAGCCATGTTCTCCTATCTTGCGGCGCTCCTCTGAGAAGTAATAAATCTTCTGTTGAAAATAAAACAGTTTTAAGTGCAGTCTTAAAATTTTTTTGAGTTGTTTTTAAGTTATTAAGTTTAAGTGTTTTCTTTGAATTTTCATAAATTACAGACATATCAATATTGGTATCTGTTTTATTAATAGCTGCAGCAATCTCAAAGAAGGAGTTATCAAATTTTACCAGTTCTTTTATATTTGAAGTTCTGGGAGATTTTAACTGCGACAAAAAATAGATGCTTTCCAAAATATTTGTTTTACCCTGAGCATTTTTGCCAATGATAAGTATTTTATCCGCTGTTAGATTAAGCGAAATATTTTGACAGTTTCTATAATTTTTGAGTTCAAGATTAAGTATTTTCATATAAGTTAATTATACTTAGAATAATAGTTAAAATAAATAACTTGATTTTAGAGTTATTAGATGTTAGACTTAAACACACAGGGGGCTTTAAAGCCTTTTGTAAAGTCGTCACGGGCCTGTGGCACTCTGCCGACGAGAAGGATTAAGTATCCTTCGAGGAGAGGGAAGGTAGCGGTACGCTACCGCAAGCCAAAGGTTCATGATAAAATAGATAAGTCGTCACGGGCCTGTGGCGCAGCGGTAGCGCAGAGGACTCATAATCCTTTGGTCGTGGGTTCGAATCCCTCCGGGCCCATATTAAAAACTCCTTTCGGGGAGTTTTTTTAGTTGGGATTCGAACCACGAATTTCCTTCGTAAATTCTAAGGTTCTTGCCTCTCGCAAAACAATACTTAATTGTTTTGCTCGGCAGAGTCTCCGGGCCCATTTTTTCTAAAAGAGAGCCGAAAAGGCTCTTTTTTGCATGTTTACACTGTTTGCAGTAAAAAAAAAATAAAACCCAAAATTTTTAAAAACAGGCTAAAGCCTTTAATCATCTGGGTTTCCAGAGGTTCGAGTCTCTTAATCTGTTTTGTCATGCTGAACTTGTTTCAGCATCTTACCAACTTGGAGTTAAACTCGTAGCTGATAAGATCCCGAAATAAATTCGGGATGACAACAATATCTTACAAGTATGGCATGTTATAATTAGTCTATGAACAAAACTTATGCTGTTTATATAATGACTAATTATTCACAAACTTCTTTTTATATCGGAATAACCGGAAATTTGCAAAAAAGAGTTAGGGAGCATAAAAATAAATTCGTTGAAGGTTTTACTAAAAGATACAATATTGATAGATTAGTATATTATGAATTAACTGATTCTGTAGAAACAGCCTTAAATCGTGAAAAACAATTAAAACGGTGGCATAGAGATTGGAAAATAAATTTGATTAAAGAGATGAATCCTCAATTTAAAGATTTATCTATAGATTGGGCTTGATGATAAACATTTATCATTGGTAAGATGCTGAAACAAGTTCAGCATGACAGTTTATGTTATTTTCTGATGTAATATATGTTTGTTTAAAAAGTCTATAAAATTCTAAAAGCAAGACTGTATCTGACTTTTTGAGTTCTTCAATCAGCTCTTTTATGTATCTCAAAAAGTTCGAACTTCGCCGCTTTACCCCCATATTAAAAACTCCTTTCGGGGAGTTTTTTTAGTTGGATGTTTTACGCCGAATTTTTAATGATAAATATATAAGACGAACTAATCTTGTAACACTAATTAAAAACTCAACTTTAGTTGGAAATTATAATAATGTATAAAAATGATGTTTTTGACATGTTTATTGTTAAAATTATAGTATGGCACTACCAGACATTTCAGAGGATACAGAATTAAAAAGTGTTGGGTTAGAACTTATGTTTCTGACTCCTGAAAAATATGCCGGTGATGATGGAATCACGGCAGTAGAGCTATCCAAACTTGTTAATCTGCCTCTTGATACCGTGAAGAAAAAATTAGCAATATTAAAAGAAAAAAATATAGTCAGAGTTAAAGGAAATAATCCTAAATTCTGGCTTTTTGATGAATACAACTTTCAGCGTATGGATGAAGATGATGAAGTTTTTCTATTGTTATCTTGTTTTGATGATGTTGATTTCGATAAATATTTTTCATATTAACTTTTTGTGTTAACATAACTTTGAAACTATTTTTATAATATAAATGTAAAGAATTATTACAATTATAATAGTTCTACTAGCAAAAAAAAATATGTTTGTTTTTAAATTAAATATACGCTAGTTAAGGATATTATATACACTAGTTTATTAAGGAGGTTAAATATGAATTTAAGAACAGGGATTATTGCCCTTACTATGGCAACTTCTGCAGTTGCAGGACATGCTCAACAAGCAGCAAAAACTATGACAAGAAATGATTCAATCGCTCATGTTGTACAAAAAGCGGTAGCTAATAAAGTTGATTCAGCTTCTACATTAGCTTTCTCTGAAGCTCAAAAAATGCTTGGAGCTTCTAGAAAAGCTCCTAAAGGCATGGTTAAAGTAACTCGCGAAAGCGGAACATTTGTTGGTAAAGTTACTCCACAAGGTTTAAATGGAGATTTAACTTATTCAACATCTTCTAAAATGATGAGAGATCCAAAATTGGCTCCAGAAACAAAAGTTACTTACGGTGCTAGATACTTACATTCTCAAAACTTAAGACATGCAGGTTTAGCAGAAGCAACTGTTGAAAAAGGTAAAAACTACGTTACAGGTCAAATGTACTTAGGTAAAAAACGTGATGATGTTAAAGGTGGTTTAAAATTATTCTTAGGCCATGATTACAAACTTGGTAAAGGTTTCTCTTTAGGACCTCAAGTTGGTTTGCATACTGATATGGAAAAAATCCGTACAGCTGCAATTCCTCAAGGCGATCTTAAAGGGCGTTTTGCACCAGAATTATCAGTCGTCGGTAAATACAAACATGAATTTGATAATGGTGTAAGAGTTAATACACATATTGGTATGGGTGGAGCTGCTAAATTAGGTTACAATGAAAGATCTACTCGTGTTGGTTCAATTGTTCCTACTTACAAAGCAGGTGCTAGTGTTGGATACAAGAGTACAGATTTAGTTATTACTGGTGGTAAAGATGTTCACTTAGGTAACAACGTTTCTGCTGGTATCAGATTTACATTCTAATTTTCATGATACAATAAAACACCCGAGAGCTGTCATTCCCTGGCAGCTCTTTTTTAATGTGTTATTATTAGAGTTATGTTTGATGATTTGAAAAATACGATTGATTTTTTCTTAAGAAGTAAAATAAGATTTTCCAGAAGGAATTATTCAGAACAACCGGAAGTAAAATTTGATTTGCATTTTTCTCCGGAAGAACTTGAACAAGAAAAAATACTTCTTGATAAATATGAGTTTGCTAATTACAAAGAAAATTCAACAGTTATAAATTATCTTCAAAACCTTTATACATTATATTTTCTTGACAAATATCTGAATCTCCCAAACTCCGATAAAATTTCAGTTCTTGATATTGGGGCAAAAAATTGGTTTTATGCACCGGCTGAATATTATTTTTTCAAAAAATATTCTAAAGAAATGTATCTTGATGGAGTTGAAATAGATGCCTACAGATTGTATTCAAACTTTTATAACCGGTATGAGGTTGCAAAATTTTATATAAAGAATTTAGAGAATACTTGTTATATTCCCGATAATTTACTAAATATAAATAAAAGATATGATTATATAATTTGGATTTTACCATTTGTAATAATACAGCCGCATCGTTATTGGGGATTGCCTGATAAGTATTTTCAGCCGAAAAAAATTTTTGAACATGCTTATTCATTATTAAAACCTGATGGTACTATGCTGGTAATAAATCAAGGTAAAGATGAGTCAGAAGCACAAAGAAAAATTATTGGTGAAAGAAATTTCGAAATGTATAAATTAGACTCACCTTTTTATGAGTATAAGAATGAGCGTTATCTTTATCGTATTATAAAATCCGGAGAGCTAGAATGTTAAAATGGTTAAAATTTTATTTGAATCGGCTTCAATCACCCGGATATATTTTGAAAGGCGAATGTAAAAAATGTGGCAGGTGCTGCCGGAATATTGTATTTTTTGCCTATGGTAATCCGATAAAAGATATTAAATTGTTTGAAGAATTAAAAATAAAGAACAAACGTATGAATTTGTTTTATCCTTCAGGAAAGAATGAAAATGGAGAAATTTTATTTACCTGCAAATCATTGCTTCCTGATAATTGCTGTAAATATTATTTCTTCAGATCGTTATACTGCAGAAGATACCCTCTTGTAAAATCATTGAGTACAGGCAAATATCTAAACCCGCCGGAAGAGTGCGGTTATAGAGTTGTTCCTAAAAAACCGTTCAAAGATTATATTTGACAGAAAGTTTAATAATTGTTAAAATCAGGTGTAGATTCATTATAGAGGTGTTTATTATGAAATATGCAGAAGATGGAAAACAATACCATATAGATTTAAAAGAGGGTGACGTTGGCGAATATGTGATTTTGCCCGGTGATCCAAAACGTTGCAAAAAAATTGCGGAATATTTTGATGATGCAAGGCTTGTCGCTGATAAAAGAGAGTATGTAACTTATACCGGTTTTTTAGATGGTGTAATGGTTAGTGTAACATCAACCGGTATTGGCGGCCCATCTGCTGCAATCGCATTAGAAGAACTTGTAAAAGTCGGCGCAAAATATTTCATTCGTGTAGGTACCTGCGGAGGGATGGATATCAACGTAAAGGGCGGTGATATTGTTATTCCGACCGGTGCAATAAGAATGGAAGGTACATCAAAAGAATATGCGCCAATAGAATTTCCTGCGGTAGCACATTACGATATTGTTGAGAAACTTGTTGCAGCTGCAAAAAATGCCAATAAACCTTATCATGTTGGGGTTGTTCAGTGTAAAGATTCTTTCTACGGACAACATTCGCCTGCATTAATGCCTGTAAATTATGAATTGATTAATAAGTGGAATGCCTGGTTAAAACTCGGCTGTTTGGCATCAGAAATGGAATCTGCTGCGTTATTTACGGTTGCTGCGTATTTAAGAGTCAAAGTAGGTTCTGTATTTTTAGTTATTGCAAATCAAGAGCGTGAAAAAGCCGGGCTTGATAATCCTGTTGTACACGATACGGATACAGCGATTAAAACAGCTGTTGATGCAATAAGATTAATGATTGCAGAACGCGGATAATCAAAAATATATTAGCAAAAAAAATAATTACGGGTCTTATTTATATATGGCTCAAGTAAGTAATAATGTAAAATTTTCATATAATTTGATAAAGGGTTCTGTAAAGAAAAGAGAAGAATTCGTATCAAATTTAAATGAACATTTTTTTAGTACGCTCGTTCCTATATATCAGAAAGGTAAAACGACATTATCAGATATCAGAAGAAGTTACTTTTCAGTTCTTCCTGAAAGTAAGATAGTTGATATAAAGCCATTAACGGATAATTCAAAATATTATGGTGCATCTGATTATATTTATGCAGGAGATTCAATCTCCGGGCTAACTTTAGAAATGCCTCTTAAGCATTCAATATTACCAAAAGTTTCTTTTGTAACATTTATGCACGAAAATACGCATGTGTTGGATACTTTGACAAATCCAAAACATACAGCATTAACATTAAAATTATTTCAAGGAGGCAAATACGATACTAAACGTGATAAATGGTATAATTTTCTTTATAAAAGAGAGCTAATAAATAAAAGAACAAAAGGGAATATTCTTTTAAAAGTAAAAACTAAAACCAAAAGCTTTTTAAGCGGGAAATCTTTACAGGATAAGATAGCTCTGTTACAAGATGCCAGATATCAATTGGAACAAGAAAAACACGCATACAGTGAACAATTAAAGTATGCATTAAAATTAAAAGCCCAAAATATACCGGTAACAAAAGATGATTTGGTTGATGAATCTAAAAACTTTCTTTTTGATGAAAAAATACAATTATTAAAAGACATGATATTTGAACTAATATCAAAAAAGCGTAAAAATATAGCAGACAAATATTGTAAATAATTTTTGCTTGCAAAAAAAAAATGTCCATGTATAATTAATATACACGCGGGGGTAATTCAGTGGTAGAATGCCTCCTTGCCAAGGAGGATGTCGCGAGTTCGAGCCTCGTCTCCCGCTCCATTAAAAACAGACCTTACGAGGTCTGTTTTTTTGTATCGGAGAAGACTCGGCAAGCCTTGTCTTGGATTTGCTCCACGCTCACAGAGTTTCGCCTTCGGAGCTTTGCTCCTGTGGGCTCAATCTGTTCGCTATCCGGAGGGAAAATAAATCATTAAAAAATTTTATATTTTCCCCCGTCCGCAAATCCGCCGTCTCCCGCTCCATTAAAAACAGACCTTACGAGGTCTGTTTTTTTGTATCGGAGAAGACTCGACAAGCCTTGTCTTGGATTCTTGGCGGTTCAAAACCTTTGCACTCCGCTACGTTTTTCTTTTGAAAAACTTTGCTCCGCCAGGTTTTTCACGTGGACGTGTCTAGACCTCACTTTGTTCGGTCGTCGCACTTGCCAAAATCCGCTGTCTTGGAATATTTACCCCTCCATGTAAATAAAACTACATAAATTTTTTATTTCGTTTGACTTTTAAAATACACTTGTCGTAAAATTTTTACTATAAAGTATCGTTATCGGGAGATTTAATTAAGATGAATGGTCAACAAAACGGAATATATGATTTATTAAGAGCGCTGGAAGAATCTTTAGATAAAGGTTTTCCTCTTTTATCTAATTATATGGTTGTTGTAAAAAGGGAAGTTGTAGAATCACTTTTGGATAGAATTTATGCCTCATTACCTGCAGAAGTACAAGATGCAAGATCTTTATTGAGACGCAGAGATGAAATCCAGCATGAAGCACAACAACGTGCAGAAAAAATTATTAATGATGCTCAAAACGAAGCAAGCAGATTATTAAGTGAATCTGATTTATTGTTGGCTGTTCAAAAAGAAGCAGATAAAATTAAAGAACAAGTTATTTCTGACTGTGAAGAAATCAAAAGAAAAGCATTGGATGATGCGGAAGCAATCAGAATACAAGCACAAGACGAAGCAGCCAGAATACAAGATGGTGCATCTGTTTATGCGGAACAAGTTTTAACAAATTTGGAACAAAACTTGAACCAGTTACAGCAAATTGTTAAAAACGGTCAGGTTCAATTAGAACGCAGAAGAAATGAATCTGCTGCAACATACACATCTTCATCTTTAAAAACAGTTTATCCTGAATCCCAAAATCAGGAACAAAGAGAGTATGCAACAAATTTTAAGATAGACTAAAAAATAAAAGTTGGATTTTTAATTTTAATACGGTTAACTCCTAATATAATTTAGGAGTTTTCTTTTATAAATTTTTCAAGTGTTTCTATCGAGCGATTTGCAAGAATTGTATTTTTTTCTTTTTTATTTTTTCTTATTTGTTTAGGAAGTTCTATTTCTTTGACAATCGCCCAGTTTGAATTTATCGGTTGAAATTTGTCGTGTTCAGGATTTGTTATATAGTTCATCAACGCTCCGAGCATTGTTTCTGCCGGCAGCGTAATTAAATTTTCTTGCTTGATTAATCTTGCCAGATTAATTCCTGCAAGCAATCCGGATGCGATTGATTCTGTATAACCTTCTGTTCCTGTTATTTGACCTGCAAAGAATAAATCTTTTCTATTTCTGGTTTGTAATGTTGGATTTAGGATTCTTGGGCTGTTTATAAAAGTATTTCTGTGCATAACTCCGTATCGCATAATATTCGCATTTTCTAATCCCGGAATTAAGGATATTAGTTCTTTTTGTGCTCCCCATTTTAGATTTGTTTGGAAACCGACGATATTGTATAAAGTCTTTGCAGAGTTATCCTGCCTCAGCTGTACAACTGCATAATTTTTTTCTCCGGTTCTGTCATCGACAAGTCCGACAGGTTTCATCGGTCCAAACCTTAGAGTATCAACCCCTCTTGATGCAAGTACTTCAACCGGCAAACAAGATTCAAAGAATTTTGCATCTTGTTCAAACTCTTTGAGTTCTATTCGGGGTGCATTTATCAAAAAATTATAAAATTTTTCGTATTCTTCTTTATTCATCGGGCAGTTGATATATGATGCTTCCCCTTTATTATAACGGCTGGCATAGAACGCTTTGTCAAAATTAATACTTTCTTTTTCAATAATTGGTGCTATCGCATCAAAGAAATGCAAGTGTTCGCTTTGAGTAAATTCTTTTATAGAATCTGCCAGCGGTGTACTCGTAAGCGGGCCTGATGCTATTATTATATTTTCATCCGCAGGTATTTCTGTTATTTCTTTTTTAATAACATTGATATTCGGATTATTATTTATTAATTCTGTTACTTTTTCTGAGAACCCTTCTCTATCTATTGCAAGAGCATTTCCGGCAGGAACAGAATTTTCAAGAGCAATTTTGATTAGTTTGCCGCCTAATATTTCCATTTCTTTTTTCAAAAGACCGCTTGCATTTGTTATATCCAATGAGCCCATACTATTAGAGCATACAAACTCTGCATATTTATCAGTTTTATGTGCCCCTGTTGTTTTTTCGGGACGCATTTCGTATAAATCGACCTGAATACCTCTTTGAGCAAGCTGTAGTGCGGCTTCTGCTCCTGCAAGTCCGGCTCCGATAACTGTAGCTTTATTCTTCATCAGGTTCTCCCACTTGGTTTCTGCCGTGTTCTTTTGCCCAATAAAGTGCTTTATCGGCTTTTTCAATAATCATTTGCGGGGTATCTCCGTCTTGAGGATATGTTGAAACTCCTAAACTTATTGTAACATTGCATTCAACGTTATTTGTAAGTCTGAATTTGTGTTCTGCAACCGCTTTACATATTCTTTCTGCATTTGTAATAGCTTCTTTGTTATCGGTGTAAGGGAGAATAATACTCATTTCTTCACCTCCGTATCTGCACACAAAATCTGTAGCACGTGTATTCCGTTTAAGAATGTGTGCAACACTTTTCAGAACGGCATCTCCCGCCTGGTGTCCGTATGAATCATTGAAGTTTTTAAAGAAATCGATATCTATAATGATAAGTGAGAACGGCTGGTTATAACGTTTTGATGTTTCAATTTGTTTTCTTAATGTATCTTGAAAATATCTGTGGTTATAGAGTTCTGTCAATCCGTCTGTTGTTGCCAGTTTGTACTGGTATTCAAAATCTCTTGACTTAAGTAGGTATTTTGCAAGGTAAGATATTGCAAAAGTGATAAGGATAGAGAATAGCGGCAGAATATCCGGCACCCACAGATTAAAGAATTTCATTATATAATAAGATGCCATATAATATGCCGTTGCGATAAGTGCTGTAGATAATATCGCAAAGATTGCAGAGCTTGATAAAAATACTATTGTAGTAACAATAACTATTAAGAATATAATAATTATACTGTCTGTAATTTGAGTTGTCTTTTTTATAAATGTATTATCAATAATATTATTCAAATATGTTGCGTGAATTTCAACTCCCGGATAAATTTTATCTATCGGAACACTTTTGGTGTCAAAGAGACTTTGTGCCGTTGTGCCGACAAAAACGATTTTGTCTTTAAAATTATAAGTTTCAGAAATCTTGTGTCCTTTACTCAATTCAATTAATTTATAGAATGGTATATTTTTATACGTTTGTTGAGCCGGACCGTACCAGTTAAGTACGCATTCGCCTGTATTAGTTAAAGGTATTTTTAAGCTGCCTGATTTAAGGTTGGAGTTTTTATCTATTACAAACTCACTTATTTTATTTTGGTTGACAAAATCGTTACCGACAAGCAGTGAAAGGTAAGGATAATATTCTCCTTTATAAATAGCAAAAGATGGAGCAGTTCTTATAATCCCGTCATTTGAGCGGTTGATGTTAATCATCCCTACTTTGGTTGAATTATCAAGAAGCTGCTGAATAATAGGTCTGCAGTTTGTAAATTTGAAAACTTTTTCAAAATTGATATTTTTATTTTGATTATCAACTTTAGCCTTCATTTTTTGAGGCATATTGATAGGTTTTCTTAAATCAAATGATTCATTATCAAAATTAATTCCTGTATAGATATTTCCATATTTAGCCATTGTATCTGCAAGCAGTCTGTCTGATGCGGAATCGTTTTTAAATGATTTGATAAACATTAAATCAAAAACAATTGCTTTTGGTTTGTCTTTTTCAATCAAATTGATAATATCTGTATAGACTTTTCTGGATATAGGCCATTCTCCGTAATGATCGAGAACGTATTCGTAGCTGGCATCGTCGATTGCCAGAATAACGATATTATTATTGGGTTTCAGGTGTTTGTGTTTGACTAATAGCGACTGTCTGTAATCAAATGATTTATTTTCTGCATCGTTGAAAAAATTAAGAATCATTTTGTTATTAGATATAAACAGTGTGATAAAAATAATCGAAATAGTTATAAGAAAATATGCTATATAATCAATAAACTTGCTGTTAATATTAATTTTCATAAGATAATATCTACTCCTTTAATTTTCTGCAGAAGAAAAGTTTAGTTTGATATTTTTCGATAAGAAATTTTTTAACAAGAACTTTTGTTCCAGAATAAGGTTATTCAGTTTCAAAAGCTCTGTCGTATTAGAAAGATCATCAGGATATCTGAGATAATTCAACAAACATTCTTCGTGCAAATTCATGTGAGGTACCTATTATAATATAAATATCTATTATCATGATAAATTGAATTTGAATAAACACCATCCATCAAAAGTTTAGAGTTTTGTCTAACTAAAGTATGAGGGGAAAGGGAGGGGTAAATGCATGGTTGGAATGTGGTATTTGGGGGATATGTCCAACCGACCTTAATTTTAAATTATTAATGTAAAGTTTTTGTTTCAAATTTTATTTTGTAACGAAATGTTAAAATGGATTTACGAAGGCTGAAATTCAGTTATAATGCCCGATATGATATGATATGGCGGGAAGGGGTAAATTAATATTCTTTCTTGTTTTTGTATTAGTTGTAGGGTGGGCAAAGCGTTAGCGTGCCCACCTTTGCTTAGTGACTGTATAATTTATAACTTAGTTAAGTCTTTCTTAATTAGATTGAAAAAATCATCTGAAATATCATTAAATATAACTATATTTACAATATAAGGAATACGGCTTTCGTTGAATTTAAGTTTTAATTCTTCAATTATTTTTATTGGGATTTCGTTATCAGATTTTATAAGAATATCTAAATCAGACCCTTTGGTAAAATCACCTTTGACTCGAGAACCGTATGCATAAAATTCATAAGGGTATTTATTGATAATATTATTAATAATTTCTCTTTCTTTTTCGGTAATACCATTAATCATCTGTCAGAATTTGTTCCAATCCGTTTATTAAATATTCAACATCTTTTATGAAATTCGGAATAATTTCCAGTATTGCATTAGATTTTGCTTGAGAATATTCGTGTGAGGTATCATTTCTTTTTTCTCTGTAATCAACCCAGTTTTCAAAATTTTCAATAAGATTTAGTCCGTACATTTGCCTGAAAATATTGTTGATTGATAAATCTTGTTCTGTTTTATCAAACTCTTTTTTCAGATATTTGTTCATTATTTTTTTTGAGGTTTCATAGGTATATTCAAACCTTTTTATGCATGAATCTTTTATGTATTCTTTAATTTTCGTATCTTTTTGAGACAAATAATCCATGTAACATTCTTTCAATGTTTCAAAACTGTTTTTTAAGATATTCAGGTTTAGTTCAGACTTTTTCATAAGATAATTATGCCATTTTAAATTATTAATGTAAAGTTTTTGTTTCAAATTTTATTTTGTAACGAAATGTTAAAATGAATTTGCGAAAGTTGAAATACAGTTATAATGCCCTATATGATATGATATGATATGATGTGGTGGGGCGGGGCAATTTTATATAACTTCTTGTTTTTATATATATGTGTGATTACCAAATAGGAGGTTTATTATATGTCAACGGTTAATGCTATTAATTCAGGTGCAGATTATTCTCAAGTCCAACAAAAGAAAAAGGGTGGCGGCGGTAAAGCTGTGGCTTCTACATTCATTCCGGGGTTAGGACAGCTTTGTGACGGAAGAACAAAAACGGGTTTAGCTTATTTAGGCGGAGTTGTGGGTGCAACACTGGGCAACAGAATGTTAGCTTCAAGTCTTGGAAAAGATATTTTCAAGAAAGCGGGTGAAGCTGCAGGTGAGATTAAAATAGGAGGCGGTGCAAAGGCAAAATTTGCAGGAGCAATTGCATTAGGTCTTGCAGCAACCGGAATTTGGATTGCAAATATTGTTGATGCGTATAAAGGTGGTAAAGTAAAGCAACAATAATATAATTTTAGATAATCCAAAAAGCTGGCAAGCACACGCTTGCCAGCTCTTAGCAAATATTGATTAGTGAATAGAGTTGTAATTATGAAAAACGTGATTTATACGATATATTTACCTTTACCCCTTTACACCTATTCTTTTAAATGTTTGACTATTCTTAAATAGTCTTTCATTGATTCTAAAACCATTTCAGATATAAAATTAAAAAATGTTTGTTCTTTTTGTTCTGTTTGTGCTGCTTTAAGGGATTCTATGTAATCAGCACGTACAATCGGCGGAATTATAATGATTGAATAGCCGGCTTTAAGCAGTACAAGGTTGGTCAGAAGTCTTGCAGTCCTGCCATTGCCGTCTATGAATGGGTGTATATTTACAAAATGCAGATGCAGCCAGGCTGCAAATTCTACCGGATGCATTGTTTTTGATTTTTGGTGTAATTGGCTTATGAGGTTTTGAATTAATCCTTGCAGTTTATCCGGTGATGGCGGTTCGTATGTTGTGCCGGTAATAATAACTTTTTTATCTCGGTATTTACCTGCATTTGACGGGTCAATTTGTTCATAAAATAGTCTGTGCAGTTCCAGAATATTATTTTCTGTAATGTCGCTGTTTTGCTGCAGCAAGTTATATATTAAATCATAAGCTTTTGAATGTCCCAGAGCTTCTTGTATTTCTCTTATCGGATGTCCGCCGATTGTTATTCCGTCTTCAATAATTACTTTTGTTTCGGATTCCGTAAGTGTATTGCCTTCAATTGCATTTGAAGTATACGTTAGTGATATTCTGTAATATTCTTTCAGTTGTTTCAGGGTATTTTCATCAAAAGGTCTGAATGAGTCCAGTTCAACCTTTAATTTATCAATATCCGCACATCTGTTTTGATAATTCATATTATACCCGTTTCTGTTTTTATTTATTTTATATCATACCGGAGTCGAGGGTCAATATATTGAATATGATTTAGAAAGAATGATTAGTAAAACTTGAAAAAATATCTCTTTGTAACGAAATGTTAAACTGAATTTACGAAGGCTAAAATTCAGTTATAATGCCCTATATGATATGATATGATATGATGTGGTGGGGCGGGGCAAATTTATATTTTTACTGTTGTTTATAATTATAGATGGGAATAATTATATAGTTTTGAGGTGAATTATGGTCGGAATTAGTAATGTAGGTTCAGCAGTTACAGTTAATAATATAGATAAGAAACCTATTCAGCAAAAAAATAATACTAATGATGTTTCAAATAAAGCAAATTCTGATGTCGCGAAGTATGCTGCAGTTGGTGTTACTGCGTTGGCGGCTATCGGATTGGCAACATTTGCTATTTTATCCCGTAAAAAACCTAACTCCAATATAAAGCAAAATATTAATCGTCTTGAAGAATTAACTTCGCAAAAATCTGATTTATCTGAAAAGATTTCTAAATTAAAAAGAGATATAAAAAATGAATATTTTAATAAAAAAGATTCAGCCAGAGAAGAAGCCAGCGGAACATATAATTCTTTTCAACGCCAAGTTGCTGCGGGTAATAAATCAGAATTGGAAAGTGCTTATGCTGAAATAAATCATTATGACGCTGATATGTCTGAATTATCCCAAAAAACAAGAGAAAAATTTAAAGGGAAATTGGTTAAGGATGCTGATGGCAAACAAGTTTATCAAGGCGGTTTGCTTGATGACTCTGATTGGAAAGAAGTTAGAAAACTAAGAAAAGCGTATGCTAGAGAATTCCAAGCCGGCAATTATGATAATGCACAAAAATTAGGTTTAGCCAATGAAGTAATTAAATCAAAACTAACCGGACAGCCTATAATGTTAAACGGTAAAGAGTTACCTATTGATGATGCAATTAAAATGATAAAAGATCCTAAGCATAATAATGATACAATTCACAAATACTTAAAAGATAATCAATTATCTTATCTTAAAACCACTACACAAGGTCTAAATATTAATTCTTGCAAATTTTGTGTATCAGATTTTAGTAAAAGCGCTGATGTGGTAATTAAAAATTATAAAAAAATACCTAAAATTAAAGAAAGTATTGCAAAAGCTAGTGAGTTGAAGGCTAAATACCATGATATTTCAGTCGAATTGGCAAAAGAAACACGACAAAGTGCCAATGTAAAACAGTTGAAAGAGCTGCAGGCACAATTAAAATCTGTATCAGACGAACTAAATTCTTTACAAAATCAGGCTAAATAGGGGTAAAAATATTTGGTTTGAATTTTTACCCATCTTCGTAATGAAGTAAAAATGTTTAATTACAAACCAACAAATAATCTGTTCAATATTCACCTGTCCAAAGGGATTCTTCGGCTAAAGCCTCAGAATGACAGGTTTTTCGTCGTCTTGAGGGGGGGGCGCCCGAAGGACCGCATAGTTGAACACTCCGGAATTTCTTAATCACTTAGTCACCCAGTCACTTAATCACTTGTTTAAAAGATTACTTCGTCGGGGGTAAATAATATAATTTTAATTTTTCTTTCCACATTTACCCCGACTCGTAATGACGATGTCTAATCACTAGTCAAAAAGAGATTCTTCGAACTTTGACCTCGAAATGACTAAAAATCTACTCACTCCTCACTATTCACGATTCACTAATTTAAAGAAATATTACAATTTTTAAATAATTCTTGAATCCCCCTGTTGACACTGAAAAATGTTTATAATACGATTACAATGCTATATTGAAAGTTATAGCCGATAGAAATAGCTTAATTTTTTTTATAGTAGGGTTGGATTCACGTCCAATTCTGGGTAACAAGATGAAAAAGGAATGAATAATGGCAAACACAGCAAAAAGACAAAGAATAAGAGTTTGTTTAAAAGCATACGAACACAAATTAGTTGATTTATCAGCTGAAAAGATTGTTGAAACTGCAAAAAGAACAGACGCAAAAGTTGCCGGACCAATTCCTTTGCCTACAAAAAGACGTATTTATTGTGTATTACGTTCACCACACGTTGATAAAAAATCTCGTGAACATTTTGAAATCAGAACTCACAAGAGAATTATCGACATATATGAACCAACACAACAAACTACTGAAGAACTTAGCAGATTAGATTTACCTGCTGGTGTTGATATCGAAGTAAAATTATAAGATACAACGAAATATATCAGTTTTTTGAAAACTTAATAGCATTATGCAGATAATGTGAACTACGACGTCAAATTAGGCGGAAGGTGAAAACCCTTAAAGGTAAATTGGTAGCGCTCGCAAGAAAGAAAGGCATATTAGATAGGTTAGGTCATAATGATGTGACCCGGATAGTATGTCGGAAAGGAAAAAAATGACACTAGGTGTAATCGGAAAGAAATTAGGTATGACCCAAATCTTTGATGAACATGGTTTGGCAATTCCTGTTACAGTAATCAAGGTAGATCCAATTGTTGTTACACAAGTAAAAACAGTTGAAACTGACGGATATAACGCAATTCAAGTTGGTACTATAGAAGCTAAAGAAAAACACTTGACAAAAGCTCAAATCGGGCACTTCAAGAAAAACAACTTAAGCAACTACAGATACTTACAAGAATTCAAAGTAGATAATCCTCAGGATTATAAAGTTGGTCAAGAAATTGAATTATCAGTATTATCAGATGTTCAAAAAGTTGACGTAGTAGGTCAATCAATAGGTAAAGGATTCCAAGGTACAGTTAAAAGATGGAATTTCGGCAGAGGACCTATGGGACACGGTTCTAAAAACCACAGAGAACCTGGTTCAATCGGTGCCGGTACAACTCCTAGCCGCGTAATCAAAGGTAAGAGAATGGCCGGTAATATGGGTAACGAAAGAGTTACTATTACAAAATTAAAATTAGTTAAAGTTGATTCAGACAACAACTTAATTTTAATAAAAGGCTCAGTTCCGGGATGTGAAGGCAGATTGGTAACAATCACTCCGTCAAGAACAAAATGGAACTAGCGGATTGCGAGCGGAGGGTGAAAGCGAAAGCGGACCCGTTCGCCGCGAGCAACCAAGTAGCGAAGCCGGTGTAAACCGGAGTAATCCGTAGCACAGCCTGACAAGGGAAAGTCATTAAAATTCCCGGCTGGTCTTGCCATATAAAGCGAAAGCAAGCGGTAAGCAGTTTAAACGGACAAGTAATTATTAATAAGGAAAAACAAACAATGTCAAAACAAATATTAAGTACAAATGGAGAAAAATTAGGAGAAATTACTTTAAACGAAGCCGTTTTTGGTGTTGAACCTAATTTACACGTAATGCACTTAGCATTAAGAAGACAATTAAACAATGCACGTCAAGGTTCAGCAAACTCAAAAACAAGAGCTGAAGTATCAGGCGGCGGAAGAAAACCTTGGAAACAAAAAGGTACTGGTAGAGCAAGAGCAGGTTCAACCAGATCTCCATTGTTTGCAGGCGGCGGCGTAATCTTTGGGCCAAAACCAAGAAATTACGATTTAGCAATGCCTCAAAAAGCAAGAAAATTAGCTTTAAAATCTGCGTTATCAGCAAGAGAATCACAACTTGTTATAGTAAAAGATTTTTCAGCTATATCTGAACCAAAAACAAAATTATTAACTGCTTCATTAAAATCTTTAAACGTTTCAGGTAAAGTTCTTTTAATTGCAGATACAACATTACCTGAAAACAAAAATTTACTTTTAGCTGGACGTAATATCCCGACATTAAAAATGATATTACCTTCAAACCTAAACGTAAAAGATTTGTTAGAAGCTGATTTTGTAGTTATTACTGAATCTGCAATCAATGATATAACAGAAAGGTTACAATAATGAGCAGCAAAGAAAGACTATACGAAATAATCAAAAAGCCTATCATTACTGAAAAATCTATGATGGCAACAACAATGGGGCAATATACATTTGAAGTTTTGGAAGATGCTACAAAGGTTGAAATTGCGCAAGCAGTTGAACTTGCATTTCCTGGCAGAAAAGTTAAAAAAGTTAGAACAGTATATATGCCTTCACACTCAAAAAGAATGGGTTACAAATTCGGTAGAACAGATTCAAGCAGAAAAGCTATCGTAACTATTGAAGGTGATCCAATTGAAGAATTAGTAGGAGCATAATCCTGCTAATTAAGTAAGTACACAAAACGAGTCGAGGCTATAGGGAAAATATCCTGAACAAGTAAGACTTAAGCCAATATAATAGGAGAATATAAAATGGCAATTCGTAAAATTAATCCGACATCTCCGGGACAAAGAGGTATGACAAAGAGTGATTATCAAGAAATCACTACATCAACTCCTGAAAAATCATTATTAAAGCCAATAAAGAAAACAGCTGGTAGAAATAATACAGGTAGAATTACATGTCGTCACAAAGGCGGCGGTGTAAAAAGAGCCTATCGTATAATTGATTTTAAAAGAGAAAAATTCGGAGTTCCTGCAACAGTAAAAACTATCGAATACGATCCAAACAGAAACGTAAGAATTTCATTAGTATTCTATGCAGATGGTGAAAAGAGATACATCTTAACACCGGAAGGATTGAATGTTGGTGATGTAATCGTATCAGGTCCTGATGCAGAAATTCAAACAGGTAATGCACTTCCTTTGGATTTAATTCCACTTGGTACAATCGTACACAATATTGAATTAATTCCTGGCCGTGGCGGTAAAATGGTTAGATCTGCAGGTAATGCAGCACAAGTTATGGCTAAAGAAGGCAATTACGTAACAGTAAAATTACCTTCTGGCGAAATGAGAATGGTAAGAAAAGAATGTATGGCAACAGTTGGAACATTAGGTAACGCTGAGTTCAAAAACTTATCAATCGGTAAAGCCGGAAGAAAAAGATATATGGGCATCCGTCCGACAGTACGTGGTGTAACAATGAACCCTTGCGATCACCCTCACGGTGGTGGTGAAGGTAAAACAGGTCCAGGCGGACACCCTAAGACTCCTTGGGGTAAACCTGCTCTTGGTTACAAGACACGTAAGAAAAATAAAGCTTCTAATAAATTAATTGTTAGAGCTCGTAAAAAATAACATAGCTGTTAACTAGTTTTACAGATATGTTATCTCAAGAAAAAGGTAAAACAAACAAAAATCATAAAGGAGAAATTAATGGCACGTTCATTAAAAAAAGGTCCATACGTAGAAGAATC
>CALUXY010000008.1 GCA_944324855.1 Candidatus Gastranaerophilales bacterium
TTATTTGACTCCGATGGAATATTACTATACACTCATAGAAAATGTTGCTTAGTCTAATATGTATTGAACTAGGACATACCGTTGCGAAAATAACAATTATATGCCATAATATGAATGTAAGGACACCCCAAGAAGTATAGAGAAAGATTTGGATTAAAATGTTTGATTTTCCGTTTGAACTTGATGATTTTCAAAAAGAAGCTTGTGAATATATTTCAAATGGTGAAAGTGTTGTCGTATGTGCACCAACCGGTGCAGGGAAAACTGTTATTGCAGAACACGCAATCCATTGTGCTCTAAAATCCGGAAACCGTGTTTTTTACACAACACCCTTAAAAGCGCTCTCAAACCAAAAATTTAATGATTTCTCACAAAAATATGGTGCAGACAAAGTCGGACTTCTGACCGGTGATTCATCATTTAATCGTGATGCACAAATAGTCGTTATGACAACGGAAGTATTCAGAAATATGCTTTATTGTACCAATTTTGGTTCAATTACGGACAATATGCAAAACGTAAAATATGTTGTACTGGACGAAGTTCACTACATGAATGACGAAGAACGCGGTACTGTTTGGGAAGAAAGTATTATCTACTGTCCTACAAATGTTCAGATAATAGCACTTTCGGCAACAGTTGCCAATGCCGATAAATTAACCGAATGGATTAATACTGTTCATTCGAAAACAAAACTTGTGAATACGGATTTCAGACCTGTACCTTTAAGGTTTTATTATTTTGACAGTTCGCAGCCAAATACACTCCTGCCATTATTGGCGCCAGGCGGAACATTGAATAAAAAAATACGTCCGGAAAAGAAAAGTTTTAAACGCGGCAGAGGCGGTAAACTTTTACAAAAAAGTGTTGTAAAAGATGTTGTAAGAAACCTGCACGACAGAGATATGTTGCCTGCAATATATTTCACATTTTCACGCAAAAAATGTGACGAACAAATGGAAAAATGCGCGGATTTATCTCTTGTTACCCCAAAAGAACAAAAAGAAATCCAGCAAATAATTGATGATTATATTGCAGAAAATCCATACTTATACAAAAACAAACATATTGAATATCTTCTGCAAGGTGTTGCCTCACATCATGCCGGTCTTCTTCCAAGCTGGAAAATGCTTGTAGAAAAACTCTTCCAAAAAGGATTAATAAAAGTAGTTTTTGCTACAGAAACACTTGCAGCCGGAATCAACATGCCGGCAAGGTCAACAGTTATCAGCTCTGTAAGCAAACGTACTGATGAAGGTCACAGAATGCTTACCGCAAGTGAGTTTTTGCAAATGTCCGGACGTGCAGGCCGCCGAGGAATGGATGAAGTCGGATACGTTACAATAGTCGGTTCTCAATTCCAATCTCCGGAAGAAGTTGCTGAACTCGTATTGAGTGATGCAAATCCTCTTGAGAGCCGGTTCTCCCCGAGTTATTCAATGGTTGCAAACCTATTGCAAAGATTTACCGTAGATGAAGCAAAAGAATTAATCCTGAAAAGTTTTGGGTATTTTTCTTCAAACTCAAGACTTTCAGGGCTAAATTTGCAGCTTGAAGATATTAAAGCAAAAATTGAAGAAAACAAAGAGTTTAAATGCTGGTGCAAACTAACAAACGATGACGTTTTAGAATACAACAAAATAAAAGATATGTACGTTCAAAACCGCAGAATATGTAAAACAATCCGACGTCAGGAAAAAGGCAAAAAACGCCCGTTCCCGCCGGAAGCGCTTGAGTTTGAAAAAACAGTCAAAGGACAGCTCCATAAAATGCAGTCTTATCAGTGTGATACCTGCAAGGTTTATAAAAAACATATTAAGGCAATAGAGCTTTTAAAACGATATCAAATTCGTGAAACACAAATTAATAAAGAGATTGAAATTCAACGTGATATTTTCTGGAACAAGTTTATTGCCCATAAAAATGTTCTTGAACAATTTGGATACATAAAAGACGATTACCCGACAGATAAGGGAAAAACTGTTTCTCAAATAAGAAGTGAAAACGAACTTTTCCTTGCGGAAATAATTTTCTCAGATATTCTGAACGATTTAACACCTGCAGAATTGGCAAGCGTAATTTGTGCGGTCACAACCGAAGATATGCGGGCAGAAATGTATATGGGGCTGCCTCTCTCTCAAAAAGTTAGAAAAACACTGAATAAAATAAAAGATATCAGAAGACGTCTTGATAGAGCACAAAATGATAACAACATAGATGACGATATGTATATAAATTCTTACTACTGTGCGCTGATTGAGATGTGGTCAAACGGTGCGGAATGGGATGATATTGTTGACCAGGTAGAAATGGGCGAAGGCGATATTGTAAGATGTTTCAAACGTGTAATTGATGTCTTAAGACAATTAACAACAATTGATAATGTTCCTGACACTCTTGTTTATACCGCTCGGGATGCAATCGATAGTATCCAAAGAGAACCTATTGATCTCGACTAGGGGGGGTAAATGTATTGGGATGGAATTGCGCTTACCAGTTAAGAGTCAGGCAAGGGGGTAAATGTATTGGGTTGGAATTGCGCTTACTAGTTAAGAGTAAGGCAAGAGGGTAAATGTATTGGGTTGGAATTGTGCTTACTCATTGAAGAAAGTAGATAAGTGGCTATGAAGTCAAGCAGCCAGGCGAAATTAACATACCTTGTCAACCTGAATTTTTAATCAAGCGGGTAAGTCTGAATTGTAGCTTTCACAATCCATTTACCCCTTCAGGTTCTTACCAACGTTAGAACCAAAATTTCACCGGTTAATTAAATCAATGATTTAACCATTTACAACTTTACCGGTTTTATACTGAATATCGCCCGGAGTTAGTCCTTGTTTTGTAAGTTCCATAATTGGTAAAATGTATTCAGAATCATTATCATTTTTACAATCAAGTGATTGGTATGCAATATTGAGGATTTCTGCGGCGATATCTTTTGCAAGAATATTTTTTATTTTTGTATCAAGTGCCAAACGCGGAACATGGTATCTGAATTCTTCAATATCTCTTGGAGAAATATTTTTTAAAAGATAATCTATTTCTTCCATCGCATCTTTGTTATACATAATACCTTTATAAATTGCAGGGATTGAATATTCAAACCCGTTTCCGACACAGTCGTGGTTTCTGATTTCTATGAATTGTCTTAATCTTACATCAGGGAAATATAAATTGGCATGGAGTTTGTAATCTTTCATTTCTGCCTGATAGCCCTGATATCCGTATTTTATAAACTGTTTAAACGTAATTTTGCCATCAATATTAATTATTTTGTTATTTCTTGTAATAAAAATCATTGGTGATTCAATTACATTATTTATATAATTTGTAAAATCATTTTCTCTTGTTAAATCTGTCGGAAAGCCGCAGCGTTCGTTATCAGTATTCAGCCAGGCTAAAGCCCTAAAGGATTTGTACCCTGTATCTACACCGCCCCTGATTGATGAATTTGCAAACATAGCGGTCATAAAAGGAGATATAATTGATGCAATCCGAAGTTTATTCATCGCATCTTCTTCTGATGAGTAATCAACTCCGACCTGAATACCTGCAGTTTCTCTCATCATTACGTCTGATAATATTCCCCACAGATAATCTGCCATATATTTATATCGTCTTTTGGGAATAAGTTTTATTTTTTTATAAGTAGATATTGGTGAAACTCCGTAATTAATAAGTTTTATTCCGTATTTATCCAGAAGAATATTGAGAGCGGAATCAATTGATTCAATTTTATTTTTTAAATCGGTTACTGTTTTTTGGGGTTCTATGCTGTATTCAATCTGTGCTCCCGGCTCCAGTGTAATTGTGTCGTGGAGTTTTTTAAGTCCTATAATCTCATTATTATCAAGAAGATAATCCCAGTTGTCAATTTCTGCAAATTCTTTTAATAATTCACATACCCCAAAAAGACCGTAATAAGATGCTGCCTCATTTGTTGATTTATCTATTGGTAAACGTTCATACTCCATTCCGATAGTTTCAGTATGTTTGCACCCTTTTTGGTATTCTTTTAAAATATCTTCATACGATAATTTTTCTTTGCAATAGTTCATAAAAACTCCTTTTTTAATCATAATATAAAAGTACCAAATGAAAATATAAAAACATTTACCTGTTTGTATTATTATTGTTAGTAATATGGATTACGTAAAAAGAGCAAAATTTTTTAGAACAAAAAAACGATTGGGCCAGAATTTTCTGGTCAATCCGGACGTTATATCGGATATTTTAGATTTCGCGGATATAAGTCAGGATGATATCGTACTGGAAATTGGACCGGGTGTTGGGTTTGTAACAGAGCAACTGGTAAAATATGCCAGAAAAGTAATTGCAGTCGAATTAGATGAAGAAGCAATAAAAGAGCTTGAGAAAATAGAATGCGATAATCTTGAAATTATCCATCAAGATATTTTGAAAACAAACATCTGGGAATTAATCCCGGAAGGAGAAAAAGTTAAGGTTGTTGCAAATATTCCATACTATATCACAGCACCTATTATTGCACACCTGCTGGGTGAAGTTGATGACTTAGCGAACAAAAACCGCCGGAGTATAAAAGATATTATTCTTATGGTGCAGGAAGAAGTTGCCAGAAGAGTTGTAGCGGATGAATCTTCACCATCTAAAGAATATGGTCTTTTAACAATACTTTCTCAATTCTGGGCAGATTGTGAGATTTTAAGGTTTGTCGGCAGACGTTCTTTTTATCCTTCTCCAAAAGTTAATTCTGCTTTAATAGGATTAAAGATAAATGATGAGCCAAGGTTAAAATTATCTGATTATACACATTTTCGCCGTACTATAAAAGCAGGATTTGCACAAAGACGCAAGAATATAAAAAACTGTTTGATAAACGGCGGATTTGATAAGGATATAGTGCCAAAAGTCCTTGAAAAATTAGGAATTGATACAAATACTAGAGCCGAAAATATCTCAATAGAAAAATTCGGAGAATTATCAGAGGAATTAAAAAATGCAAGTCAAAGTTAAAACACCTGCAAAAATAAATCTTACACTGGAAGTATTAAATAAACGCCCTGATGGGTATCACAATATACAAAGTATTATGCAGATGGTAGATTTGTATGACTATTTGACTATTGATGTTGAAGATTGCGATAAAAATGAGATTCTTCTCACCGGAACAAGTGATGAAATACCTTATAACGAAAAAAATCTGGTTTATAAAGCGGCGAAACTATATCTTGATAAAACAGGTATAGAAAATAAACAAATAAAAATTTTTATAGAAAAAAATATTCCTGTTGCAGCGGGATTGGCAGGCGGCAGTACAAATGCTGCCGGAACATTTTACGGGTTAAATAAAATTTTTAATCTTTTATCAAAAGAAGAATTACATGGATTATGTGCAGCTCTTGGTTCTGATTTGAATGTATGCCTTGAAGGCGGGTGTTTACTTGCAACAGGCAGAGGTGAAAATATTGAACATCTGCCGTTTAGAGAACATTCTGTATCGCTGATAAAACCTTTGAATCTTGGTATAAGTGCAAAAGAAGCATATACAAAGTTTTCGAAGCTTGAAAAGAAACCGGATCTTGATATGACGTTCAAAATGATTGATTCAATTAAAGTAGGATGTGATGTAAGACAGTTTTTACATAACGATTTAGAAGTTGCTATTTTTAATGATTATCCTGAATTTCAAAAAATTAAATCCATATTGCCAAAATCAATCATGTCCGGCTCAGGTTCAACATATTTTGTAATAGATGATATAATTCCTCAAATTGATGGCTATTGGGTATCAAACAGACATAAATTTATTCCTTCAGGGGTTGAAGAATATGAACTTTTATTAAAATAGCCGTTAAAGGTATTAACAAAATATATATGTCGATGATAGAATAACTCTATGGAGAACTTAGAGGATATGTATTCTGAGGTTCCGCCGACCAAATTAAGGGATAAGGAAGAAAAGTTCCGACCGGCGAGAACATCTAAATTTTGGTTATGGGTAGCAGACAGATTCTTCTACAATATGTTGGAGAACCGTTTTTATGCTATGCGCTATAAAGGTGTTGAAAACCTTAAGTCCTTAGGAAAAGTTCCGACAATATTCTTTGCTCCGCACTGTAACTGGTGGGATGGAATTGTCGGTTATAATATCTGTAACCGCCTTTTGAAGAAAGAAATCAGGCTTATGGTTGAAGAGCTTAACCGCTTTCCGTTATTGCGCAGGGGCGGAGCATTTAACGTTAATAAAAAGTCTGCACAAGCATCTATGGATGCCCTTAAATATTCCGTAAACTTGTTATCAGACTTAAGAAATATATTATATATTTATCCTCAAGGAATTATCAAACCGCCTAATTTTAGGCCGATTGAGTTTCAAACAGGCATGACTTATATCGCGCAAAAAGCAGCAAAAAGATATGGTAAAGTTAATCTTGTGCCGATAGCTGTAAGCTATTTATTCATGCGCGATAATCGTCCTGAAATATGGGTTGAATTTGGGAAAGAAATAATTCTCGATACGCCGAAAATTGACAGGAAAGAATATACAGAATTTCTTGCAAAATCACTTGAAGATTTGTGTGACAGTCAGGCAAAAGATTTATCACACGCAAAATTTGAAGGATACCAAACTCTATTCCAGCAAAAATTAGCCTGGTACAGACGTATTGAACAATGGCTGAAACGCATTGATAACAAAGGTCATCATTCGTAAAAAATTATTTTCTTTTTATAAATGTTAAATCATAATCTAAAATATCACAAATGGCTAATAACTCATTAAATCTAAGAGTATTGTTTCTTAATTTATTGCTTAAACCGGAACGAGATAAACGTTTTCCAAGCATCAATGATATTTTTGATGCTAAATCTGTAATTGTCATTTTTTCTTTTGCCAGTAATATCTTTATATACTCTTGTGTTTCCATAACAATTTATTATTAATCAGGAATAAATTCAAATAATTCTTGTGTATTACATTCCAAAGCATTACATAATTTATTCATCGTATCAAAACTGACACTTTTAGTCTTATTATAATAAAGGTTTATAACTGCACTTTGACTTAATCCAGTTAATCTTTGCAGTTCTGACATCTTTATTCTTTTACGCCCCAAAATTTCTGATAATTTATTATTAATCATATTACGATAATAACATTTTATTCTGTAGTTGACATTTACTATTTCATAGAGTAGTATAACTATTTTATAGTATAGTGAATTTGTAATATTAATTTAAATTTTGAAGGAGTATTTTATGAATATATACAAATATATAGGTGAAAAGATAAAAACAATTAGGGAACATGCCGGCATGAGCCAAAAAGGATTTGCCAATAAAAGCGGGCTTAGTTTTTACAAACTAAAAAGAATTGAAGAGGGAAAACACAAAATAACGTTTATAACTTTATGGATTATCTGTGAAGTACTTAATATAAAAATCAGCGATCTGTTCACAAATATTGAATCACAGATTAATTGTAAACAAATGTAACATAATTAGGAAAATATGTTATAAAAAAAGCAAGTTTTGGATAGTTATATACTTTATATATATGTAGAAATTATAAAACTTCTAAAAGTCCCGAGGAGAGCATAATATGGCACTATTATTCGCAAATGTTGCGGAACAGTACGCAATGAAAAAACACGAAGAAGATGACGCAGTTAAATTATCATCCAAAGTAAGTGATTTATTTGACGTCATAGATAATCCGGACGGGACTGTGAAAGAAATCGGCGATGGAGAACCGCCGCAAAAAATGTTTATGACATCAGTTGCAACAGAGTATTACAAAAAATCTATTGAAGATATTAATAATACCAAAATCGGCAACAAAGCAGTAAGGAGAAAAAACTTCCAGCAAATTATGAAAGAATCGTTCTTCTACGGAGCGAATAGGTTCGGAAACAACTTCATAGCATAAGAGGGTGAGGTAAATGAATTTGGTTTAAATTCTGATTCCCCGACTGATGAATTAATTTCAGTCATTGCGAGCCGCATTAGCGGCGTGGCAATCTAAATAAAGAAATATCACAAGTTGTTAAAACGAATCTTAAAAAAGAATTAAAACAAGTTAATTAGACCATGATTAGCTTGATTATACGGACAGGGACAAATTAGGAAAATTTTAGCGGTCATTCGACCGCTTTTTATTTGCGGATTTTGGCAAGTGCGACGACCGAACGAAGTGAGGTCTAGTCACGTCCCTGTGAACAAGCTGATGGAGTGCAGATTTTGCTTTGCAAAATCGTAACGGAATGCAAAGCTTGTGAACCGCCAATAATCCAAGACAGGTGCTACGCACAAGAACTCTGTTGAAAAGATTAAATATCTTTTCAATAGAGGCAGGTGAGTCAGAACTTGTTCTGCGAACCGTATATAAATATACCTGTGTCCGGTTTGACTTTGGATTACAAGTTTTATTTATAATTACAAAATCTCACCGTCAAACCATTCTGTTCATTATGTATATCCTTTTACCCCTGAACCGCCAATAATCCAAGACAGGTGATTAAGTGATTAAGCTGGTGAATAGTGAGAGTGATTAGTGAATAGAAAGGCAGCTGAGTAATTAAGCAGCTACGCAGCTAAGATGGTTGATTGCTCCGAATATTAGAATAATTTCGCCTAGCTGCTTGACTTCTTAGCCGCTTATCTACTTTCTTCAATGGGTAAGCGTAATTTTAACCAAATTCATTTACCCCTTTACCCCTTTACCCCCGTTCTCTAGCAAAAAAAATTTTTACAAGGTTTATAGGTAATATGATACATCTATCATCAATCAATAATACTGTTTCATTCAATAGAAACAATGAGCATAAGAGAAGAAATACAAACAATATGATTCCGGCTGCATTATTGTTGCTGTCGTTGAATGCCGGAACTCCGGTTTATAGTGATACGTTTGTCAAAAATGATAGTATTGAAATTACAGATACAATAAATATTTTAAAAAATCCAACAAAATTATCTGATGAAGAATTATTTGCTGCTCCATCACCTAAAGTAAAAATTGCAGGTAAAGAAAAAAATGTAGGTATTGTTGTTGATACAAAAACAAATAAACTTTACCGTTATGATGATTCAGGTGAAGTTGTAGACGGCTATCATGTTGCAACAGGGAAGTTGAACCAATACGGGAAATCATTGACCAATACAGGAATAAGACGGGTACATCATATAGAAAATTATCCGTACAAATCGGCTCCCGGTACAAAACGTAACCGTAATCCTAAAGCATACGGACCAAATATTTTATATTTAACAATAATAAATCAAAGAACCGGTGTAGAAGAAGGTTCAAATGGGGAATTCATTCATGGCAACAATGATATTGACAGCATTGGAACTTATGCTTCTAAAGGATGTATCAGAATGGATAATGATGTAATAAAAATGTTTGCAAAAGAAGTAAAAAAAGGGACTTTAGTATTAATAAAATAAGGAAAGTATAAAATGGAAAAAATGGATTACAGATTAGTAAGACAGCATGCATCTGATGCTTACAGATATGCCAGGAATAATGATGACAGAATAGTTAATTCAATGATAAATCTATATAAAGAAGCTAAAAAATCTCCATCAACTGCTATGCTAATAAATCAGGACACAATAAACAAGTCGTTTAACAGATATCAGGAGGAAATGCTTGATGATGTATCAAGAGGAGATTTTAAAGCAATAAAATCTTTTATGAGAAAATCAAAAGCCGCTACAAATAATATGGATAATACCATGAAGCATAAGTTAGTAGCTCCATACGTTCAAGAATATAAGACAAACTTACACAAAATGTATCCTAAAACAGCTACTCTTAGAGAACTCATTATAAAATTAGATTGTATCGATTTTAATAAAGTAATACCTAAAACGAAAGGGTTTAAAAGATTCTTATTATCAAAATATGTTAAAAAATAAAAGCGGGTTTTAAACCCGCTTTTATTTTATTATTGATTTTCAATTCGTCTCATTGTAGGGAATGCTATAACGTCTCTGATTGTTTGAGAATCCGTCAGAAGCATTACCAATCTATCGATACCCATGCCCATACCGCCTGTTGGAGGCATGCCGTATTCAAGAGCATTGATATAATCTTCGTCAATTGACATTGCTTCTTCATCTCCGTTAGCTTTAGCAAGAGCTTGGGCTTCGAATCTGTATCTTTGGTCAATCGGGTCAGAAAGTTCAGAGAACGCATTTGCGATTTCCCAGCCGTTAACTCTTGTTTCAAAACGTTCTGTTAACCTGTCGTTTTCTCTGTGAACTTTTGCCAGAGGTGAAATTTCTCTAGGATAATCGATGATGTGGCATGGTTGAATTAATGAAGGCTCAACTTTTGCTTCAAATACCGCATCAACAACTTGTCCCCAGTTCATATCATCATCAACATCGACATGAAGTTCTCTTGCTTTTTGAATTGCTTCTTCCGGTGTAAAGATATCTAAGAAATCAATGCCGGTTGCTTCTTTGATAGAACCTATCATGGTTTTTCTATCCCATGGCGGAGTTAAATCAATTTCGTGTTCGCCGTATTTAATCTTTAATGTTCCGAGAACTTCCTGTGCAACGTATGCAACCATGTTTTCTGTTAATGTCATCATATCGTTATAATCAGCGTACGCTTGATATAATTCAATCATAGTAAATTCCGGATTATGACGGGTATCAATACCTTCGTTTCTGAAACATTTGCCTATTTCATAAACTCTTTCTGAAACTCCGCCTACAATTAATCTTTTCAGATATAATTCAAGCGCGATTCTCATGGTTAAATCCATATCAAGTGCGTTATGATGTGTATAGAAAGGTCTTGCGTTTGCACCTGATGCAAGAGTTTGAAGGATAGGAGTTTCAACTTCCATGTATCCGTCGTTATTCAAGAACTCTCTTATTTTTGAAATTATTAAACTTCTTTTTCTGAATGTATCTCTTGTTTTTTCATTGACAATTAAATCAACATATCTTTGACGGTATCTTGTTTCAACATCTGTTAAACCATGGAATTTTTCAGGCAGAGTTTGAAGTGATTTAGAAAGAATTTTGTATGAAGTTGCCTTGATAGATAATTCTCCTCTTGGCGTTCTTCTTATTGTTCCATAAAAACCTAGAATATCACCAACATCAACAAGTTTTAGAGTTTTAACCATCTCTGGATCCATGTTTTCTTTATGTGAGAATATCTGGATTTTACCTGTTGCATCCATTAAATCAATGAACATGCCTGTATTTCTTATAGCCATGACACGACCTGCAACTGCATATTTATCTTCTGTTTCTTCACCTGCAGGTAAATCTTTATACTTTTCCTGCAAATCTACTGCATTTGCGTTTTTATCAAACGTATACGGGTATGGATTTATACCTTTATCTACTAATTCGGCAAGTTTTTCTAATCTTCTCTGTCTTATAGATTCTTTTGCCGAAATCGGTTCTCGTGTAGCGTTTTCTGACATAAAATTTATCCTCATTTTGTTATAGAAATTATACTTTAGTTATATGTTAGCATAAAAATATTTTAAATACTGCAAAGAAACTATACCTATGGTTGGAAACGAAAAATCATACATTTTTATGATTTTATTTCGCTTGACAACTGCTAACATTACCGTATACTCCTTAAAAACGACGATACACATATCCCTAATCAACAGCTATGTAGATTTTTACATAGCTTTTTTTTGGCAAGCCGAGCAGAGGCACGAACGAAGTGAGAGGCGAGCAATAATCAACGGAAACGTTGAGTTTTCGTTGTGATTGCGAGCGGTGCCGTTTAATGCGAGGCGCAGTATGGCGTAGACTGGTTACGTTTAATTTCCGGTTTGGTTTATAAAAAAGTGATTAAGTGATTAGGCAGATAAATAATGAAAAAGTTTATTGTAATTCATTATGCATATTTCTTTTATTTACCCCTTTACCCCTACCCATCCATGGCCATCATTAGAATAGCGAGCATGTCATCTTTGTATTTGGCTTTTAATATCGCATTAAGACTTTCTTTTGTGAGCTTTCCGCCTGCGAAACCATAATGAGAGGTATAATGTTTTGCAATGTGCCGTCTGCCGCTATTTACTTGTTCTGTTATTGCAAGAACCTGCGATATAGTTTCATACGTTAATGCTTTATTCCCTATATTTAGTAGAAAATTAAAATTCTCTTTTGCCTGTTCAGGATTTTGGGATTCTCTTATTTTCTTTTTAATTTCATTTAATGGCATATTTTATCCTTTATTGATTGTAATAGTGTATTAATGATAAATGAAACATTAAAAAGTTAAAATATGTAACAAATATATATTTCTTATATAAAAATAGTAAATTTTTTGAGATAAGAATACTTTTAATAAATATAAAGAAAAACTATGGCATGAGCTAAGGGCATGCTGTATAATTAACGAGGAAATACAGGGTACAAATGAATAATTATGGATTTGCGAATGCAAGAGCCGGTATTGATATGGCCGATGTTGCATCCGTAAAAGAATTAATATTTAATAAAGCACGCGAAAAAGCTGCATCAATGGCTGCAGAGCGGGAAGAAAATGTTACGCAATCTGTTCAGAATGATGTTATGCAAGATGCCAGAACATCTGTTATGAATAACAGAATGAAACCGTTCGGAAATTTGACCAAGAATACAAATTCTTTTGAAACGGAATTGAAACAGCCTGAACCGGTACAGGGAAATATTCCTGATAAAATCCCTCAATTAAAACATAAAATAGAAAGTGTCGATAATTCCGTTTATACCGCATCAATGCGTGATGAGGCAATGAATGAGGCAAGAAAACAATATTCCCGCAAACCGACTTTGATGGAAACTTTAAATTTTTTAAATACGCAAGCTGCTATACGTATGGTTAACAAGACCCATTCTAAAATTGTTTAATAAAAATGTAACTATAAGTTTTCTTTGTGCTATTTATTCAGCACATAATTATATTTAGGAATCTGCTGAAAGTCCCAGTTCGTACTTTCCGCATTTAAATCTGAAAGTATTTGCAAGTTTTAATTTTTTATTTAACTGTAGTTTTTCAATTATTTGTATTGCCTGAACAAGGTGCTTGCGGTTAACTTTTATATCCAAAAGTTTTTTAAATTTTTCCATAAATCCTTTAACTTTTGTTTCATCAAAAACAAATAAAGCCCAAGATTTTTTAGTATCCCAGCCTTCCGGACAAGAAATCCATTCAGACATATAAGATTCTTTTGATGTTAATATACAACCATGAGGAGTATCATACTCTTTAGGATTGTCTGCAGCAGGTATATCTAAAGGATAAGGTTGTATATAATATGTTGCACCAAGATGAGACCTGAAATTGCCTATAAAATCATTCATTACAACATAATTACTTATCCTTGAAATTAATTTGTTATGTAGCTTTTCTTTATCTTTTTTCTTCAATGCATATCCCAGCCCCGGAGCATTGAACGTCAATGCTATACAGTTATTGTCGCCGTCACGGATTGCGCGTCCGACTATAACCTGTGCATAGGCACCGCCTAATGAATGACCGGTAACTATTATTCTGCGTTCTTTAGCAGCTTTACGAATTCGCTTGTAAATGTTATAAGCTTTGGTCATTGATGGTGGAATTCGTTTGGCAACAAATGTTGAATCGGTAACAAAATCCAATGCATCATTAGTGCCTCTGAATGCTAAAATGATATCATTCTCTTTTTTATATACCGTACATGCCAGATTTAAATGTTTTATTACTTTTCCTTTGGAAACAATATCCATATTCTGGATTTGTTCCCGCTCACAAAAGCTCCAGCCGTCTACAAGTTTTGGAACGTTATCGTTGTATACTTCTTTGCTTAATCTTTTACATATTTCATAAAACTCTTTCATAATATTAAATTATGCATTTTTTCGAAAATATTGCAAGTAGCCGGTTGACTTTTATTAATTTGTGTCTTTTAGTGAATAAAAATCTCCTCGGCTCAGAATGTCAAAAAACCGGTTATTGCGAGCGATAGCGCGGCAATCTATTTTTCAGTGATTAGTGAGTGAATAGTGAGGAGATTTGTAGTCGTCCTGAACGAATGTGAAGGACCGCATTATCTAACGCATTGGAATTTCTTAGTCACTTGTTGAAAAGAGATTCTTCGGCTAAAGCCTCAGAATGACAAAAGTCTATTCACTCCTCACTAAAATCTATTTTCCCCATCTGCGGTGTCTGTTATGAAATTCTTGAATAGCTTTGGCAAGGGTAGTTTTATCAAATTCCGGCCAGTATTCCTGCATTACCAGTATTTCTGCATAAGCAATCTGCCATAAAAGATAATTTGATATTCTTTTTTCTCCGCCTGTTCTGATTAATAAGTCAGGATCCGGCATGTCTGATGTGTATAAAGCTTTGGCAAATGTTTCTTCATTAATATCTGATAATGATAACTCACCTGATTTAACATCAAGAGCAATTTTTTTAGCTGCAGTAACAATCTCATCTCTTGCTCCGTAATTAAATGCAATTTGTAAATGAACCCCGGTATTATGTTTTGTAACTTCTATTGCGTGATACAAGATTTCTTGAAGTTTTGGGGCGAGTTTTGTTAAATCTCCAAGGAATGTTATAACAACATTATTTGCATTGAGTTCTGATAACTCGTTTTTAATGGTATGTCCCAAAAGATTCATCAAAAAATCAACTTCTTCCGGTTTTCTGTTCCAGTTTTCTGTTGAAAATGCGTAAACTGTAAGATATTTAATCCCGTAATCGTTACATGCGTATACAGCAGCTTTTAGTGCATCTACACCTTTCTTATGTCCGACAGCAGAAGGTAAACCTTTATTTTTAGCCCAGCGTCTGTTTCCGTCCATAATAATCGCTACGTGCTGTAAGTTTGTTTCTTTTACTATATTTTGTATTTCGTTAGTGTCTGTTTTTTCTGAATAAATCGTTTCCATAAATTTCCTCAGGAAATATTATAACCTAAAAAATAAAAATGTGATATTATTAACCTATGCTTAAAAAAATTATCGGTAAAATATCTATTCATTCTGTATTGATTTTCGTGTCATTGTTGTCAATATTCCCTTTTATATGGTTGATATCGACTTCATTGAAAGGTGTTAACGAAAATATATTTGCTTATCCGCCGACAATTATTCCGACCGATTTTACTTGGGATAACTATATCGGGGTTTGGCACAGAGTAAATTTTATCGGGTATTTTGTTAACAGTATGGTGGTTGCAGGGTTTACTGTCTTATTAAACCTTATACTTTCGTCACTTGCAGCTTATCCTCTTGCAAGAATGGAGTTTCAAGGTAAAAAAATAGTTTTCTTTTCTGTTCTTGCGACTATTATGATTCCGTTCCAATCTATTATGCTTCCTGTTTATTTGATTACTATAAAATTAAACCTTATCGACAGTGTTAACAATTTTATGGGATATTTAGGTTTAATTCTACCTTTTGCAGTTAATGCTTTTGGAATATTTTTGATGCGTCAGGCGTTTATGAAAATACCTAGAGAGCTTGAAGAAGCTGCAATTATAGACGGGTGTAATGTCTTTCAAATGTTTATGAAGGTATGTGTTCCGATGGTTAAATCGTCACTTGCTGTTCTTGCAATATTTACATTCATAGGGTCTTGGGGTGAATTCTTGTGGCCTAGTATCGTTTTGACAAAAGATTGTATGTATACTCTGCCTGTTGGTATAAATAATTTGCAAGGATTATTCAGTTCAAACTGGAGATATATTGCAGCAGGTTCAATACTTGCAACCATACCTATTGTTATTTTCTTTCTTGCGATGCAAAAATATTTTATCTCCGGTGAAAATGAAGGTGCTGTCAAAGGCTAGAATAAAATCCCTGTATCGCCCATTAATCGTATATTTTACACTTAATAGTGATTTTTGTAACGATTTATTTCAATCCTTTTGAAAACTATTCCCAAAATCTGAAAAATAATTTATAATTCAGGAACTTATTGTTTTGTGTGTCAAATAAAGAAGATTTAGTACAACCATATATGAAAAAGATTAAGGCCAGAATAATCCTTTAATTTGAAGGTCAGAGTGGATACACACGCTCTGACTTCTTTTTTATTTTTCAAGAAATATAATTATACTATTAGTTGTCGTTTCGGGTAATAAAAACTTTTATATTGCTATTAATATATCTGTATGAAAAATATGGATTGGTATCACAGCTTAAATCAACCGCCTTTGAGCCCTCCTGATTGGCTCTTTGCTCCTGTATGGTCTATTCTTTATATACTAATGTTTGTATCCTTAATAATACTTTTAAAAAATGGGAATATTAAAGAAAAAGCTGCACCTTTAACTCTTTTTGGTTCGCAGCTGATATTTAATTTATTATGGACACCTACGTTTTTTGTAAACAAAAATATCTCGGGTGCCCTTATAATTTCTATTTTATTGGTTATTGCTGTATATCAAACAATCCGTAGTTTTTATACCTATTCTAAGAGTGCTGCAATGTTGTTAATACCGTATCTTTTATGGACAATGTTTGCTCTTTATCTCAATTTTGGAATCTGGAAACTAAACTAGCATACAGAATATTTTTATGCTTAACTAAAAATGTTGTTTTATGTTAGAGGATTTTTATATGGATGAAAAAGAAAAAATGCTTAGCGGCTTACTCTATGATGCAAACTACGACAAAGCTCTTATAGAAGAAAGAACAAAATGCAAAAGTTTATGTTATGAATACAATAATTTACCGCCTTATGAAATAGAAAAAAGAAAAATATTAATCGAAAAAATCCTTGGTTCTACAAAAGAGAACTTTTTAGTAGAACAGCCGTTTCAATGTGATTACGGATACAATATTTCAATCGGTGAGAATTTTTATGCGAATCATAATTTGATAATATTAGACCCAGGCAAAGTTGAATTTGGAGACAACGTTTTTATCGGTCCAAATTGCGGATTTTATACTCCGGAACATCCGCTTGATGCTGAAACAAGAAATAAAGGACTTGAATATGCAAAACCGATAAAGGTCGGTAACAATGTATGGTTTGGAGGAAATGTTGTTGTTTTAGGCGGAGTCACAATCGGTGATAATGCAGTTATCGGTGCCGGTTCTGTTGTTACAAAAGATATTCCGTCGAATGTTGCTGCGGTTGGTAATCCTTGTAAAGTAATAAGGGTCATTGATAATGGAACGATATAATAATAAAATTAATCTTTTAAAAACGCTTGCAATTCTTATTGTTATATCAGGTCATTTAGAATTTTCTCTAATTCCGATATTTCCGCCGTATTCGTTTCAGGTTGTATTATTTTTCTTTATTGCCGGCATGTTGTTTAAAGAAAAATATTCATTTATTGAATTTTTCAAACGAAGGTTTAAAACTCTTATGCAGCCTTATATCATTTATTCTGCAGTTTATTTGGGTATAACCATTCTAATTACACCTATTGTCGGCAAATTCTGGGGGATGCCGATTACGTTAAAAAATGAGTTTTTAATTCCATTCTTGACGGGACATCAGTTGGATTTGATTTCTCCATTATGGTTTGTGCCGCAGTTATTTACAACATTATTGGTATATAAAGTTTTATCTAAAACAAAACTCAGTACAGTATTTTATATTTTGCTTGCGTTAATAGCAATACAACTCGAGAGATTTAATCAGAATCTTTATGTTTTATATCTTTTAAGAACAATGTTTTCTTTGTTATTTGTACATTTAGGACATATATATACAACTAAAATTGAAGGGAAGTATAATATATTCAGCCCTAAAATATTTTATTCCGTAATACTTATTCAGGCACTTTGCTGGCTTACAAACGCAGATTATACACCGATGGACGGAATAGGTTTAAGTTATATTCTTGTATGGGGACAGTTTGATAATTGGATTGTTCCTATTATTACAAGTTTTACAGGGATATGGATAAGTTTGTTTATTTTAAATATCGCTTATGATTATATTAAAAATTGGACATTTTTGCATAAAATAGGTCAGAATACTTATCATATAATGGCTAATCATTTACTTGTATTCAACTTTATAACTTATTCCGCTCTTGCTTTGAAAGGAATATCGTTTGATGTAAAAAATAATGCTGATATTTATTGGTTTTATTGCCCTTTAAAATCTACGTATTTTTATTTTGTTGCCGGGATTGTTGTAACTACATATTTAGGTGAGTTGATAAAATATTTAAGAGTAAAATTTTGTAAAAATTTATCTAATTAACTAGCAAAAAAACTTTTATACAAGTATTAAACCAATATGTACATGAAGTTTACTCCACAGCAGTTACATTTTTCTGCTCCTGCAAATTCGTTTGAAGGAATTAAAAACATAAATTCAGTTGCAAAGAATTTAAAAAATGATATAAAAATTGTATTTTCTGATATTGATGGAACAATAAGTGCTAGTGATGATTATTTAACCGATAAAACTATTGCTGCGGTTGATTATTTGCATAATAAAAATATTCCTGTTGTATTAACAACAGCTCGCTGCTATAAAGATACATTGCCTATAATTAATCAATTTAAACATAAACCGGATTATACAATTGTACTTCAAGGCGGTGGATTGATTAATAAAGACGGAGAGTATATTTTTAATAATTCTATTTCTCAAAAAGCTGGTAGAGGTCTTATAAATTGGTTTAAGTCGATAAGAAAAAATGATAAAAATTCTCATTTAATAATGTATTTTAATGAGCAGCCTTATGCGGCTAGTAAGATACAATTCCCTTGGAAAACAGAATTACAAATAAAAAATATATCTTCATTTGATAAACTGTTTAATAAACAATCAGAATTAAAAAAAGCAATGATTTATAAGAGTAATGTTGCGCAAGAAAAAAACTTATATAGTCAAAATAGGGTTATTGATTCTTTTTATTCTGCAAATGTAAAAGATTTAGATGTAAAACCTTCAGGCTCAAGTATCATTGAATTCCAAAATAAATGGGTTACGAAAGATAAAGCGATTGATTTTTTGTTAAGAGCTTTAAAGATTGAACCTAAAAATACGATGGTCATTGGTGATTCCGCAAATGATATTGAAATGTTCGATTTTGTAAAAAAACAAAAGGGTGTCGCTGTTGCGATGGGAAATGCGAGTGATGATGTAAAACAGTTTGCAACTGCAGTCACAGATGATGTAAAGCAGGACGGATTTTTCAATGCAATAAAAGCTTTATTTTAGTAATTAAATTAATAATAATATTTTTCCATTGCTTTATTAATGTTAATTTTTTTAGGTTTAGTCCCCATAAATTTTTCTAAATTATGTCTGACTTCTCCAAAATAAGGATGTTTTTTCATTAAAGATACAATTTTGTCAAAATGTTTTCCGGAAATCAGATACAAAGCTATTTTCTCAGGTTTCTTTTTAACAGCAATAGTAAAATATTTATCTGGGATATTTGAGCGAATTTTATCAATCTGATAAGGTCTTCCGACAATTTTTTTGAATTTCCTAAAATGTATATTTGAATTTTTATGCGAGTTTATACTTTTGTCCATATTGTATAAACTCACATAAAAAATAAATTTGCTATTTACTTAATATTTCTTTTAAATCATTTTTTGCATTTGTAATTGGTTTTATTTTAAATTTTTCAACCAGAATATTTAATACATTAGGAGAAACAAAAGCCGGAAGAGTTGGTCCAAGCCTTATATTTTTAATACCTAAGTATAAAAGTGTCAATAATATACAAACCGCTTTTTGTTCATACCAGGATAGAACAAGTGAAAGCGGTAATTCATTTACGCTGCAATTAAAAGCTTTAGCAAGTTCTGATGCAACTTTTATTGCAGAATATGCATCATTACACTGTCCCATATCAAGGAGTCGAGGAATTCCATTTATTTCGCCTAAATCTAAATCATTGAACCGGTATTTCCCGCAGGCAAGAGTAAGAACAATAGTATCGTCAGGGGTTTGTTTTACAAAATCGGTATAATAATTTCTGCCGGGTCTTGCTCCATCACAGCCGCCGACTAAAAAGATATGTTTTATATCGCCTGATTTTACAGCTTCAATAACTTTATCGGCAACAGATAAAACGGTATTATGCGCAAATCCAACTGTTAGAATATCTCCGCCGTTTATTCCTGTCATTTTTTTATCTTCTTTATACCCGCCAAGTTCAAGTGCTTTTTCTATAACCGGTGTAAAATTTTTATCTTCTCCGATATGCACCATTTCAGGATACTCAACGACTGATGTCGTAAATACTCTGTCTTTATAACTGTCTTTGACAGGCATAATACAATTTGTTGTAAAAAGAATAGCTGCAGGAACATTCGCAAATTCTTTCTGCTGATTTTGCCATGCTGTTCCAAAATTACCTTTTAAATGCGGGTATTTTTTTAGTTCAGGATACGCATGACAAGGCAGCATTTCACCGTGGGTATATATATTTATACCTTTATCTTTAGTTTGTTCCAAAAGTAATTGCAAATCTTTTAAATCATGTCCTGTTACAATAATAAAAGGTCCTTTTTCAATATTTGTACTGACTTTTGTCGGAATTGGGTTCCCATAAGTTTCAGTATTTGCTTTGTCTAAAAGTTCCATACATTTAAAATTAATTTCACCCGTTTTAAGAACAAGAGTTAATAATTCATCTAATGACAGATTTTTTGATATTGCCTGCAAAGCTTCATAAAAAAATCTATCTATTATTTCATCTTTATACCCTAAAACTCTTGCATGGTATGCATAAGCAGCCATTCCTTTTAAACCAAAAAGAATAAGTGATTTTAAACTTTTTGTATCTTCGTTGCAATTCCAAACCTCTTTTATATCAAATTGATTATCACAAGATATTCGTTGTTTAACATTTTCTGTCAATTTCCTTATTGATACATCATCAAAATTTACGTTTGTAATTGTTGTAAAAAGCCCATTTATCAAAAGTTCCGTATTTTCTTCTGTTCTATCAGAACAATTAGCAAGTTCTATTAATGAACTAGTTAATTCATCTTGAAGGTTTGCTGTATCCGCTTTTTTCCCGCAAACTCCTTGTATGGTGCAGCCTTTATTGTGTGCTGTTTGTTCACACTGAAAACAAAACATTTTATCCATAATTTGCTCCTGTAATTTAATATCACTCATATATTAAAATGATAAAATTTAAAATACTCTTAGTTAAAAGGGGAATACAACAGGATATAATACTATTTGTTTAATAATTCTCGAGTTTTTGTATAAACAGTGGCTAATTTGTCTTTAACATTTACTCCTGCCAGCTCCATATCCTTTACTTTTATTAATTCTCTTATACTATTACTTAAGTCTTTTTCTGATGATTTATTTCTATCTTTAGATGTAATTTGTAAAAAGTTATCAAAATCAAATTCACTTGTATCTATACAAGGTTTATTTTGGGGTTTAAATTCTTCTAATGCAGAATCCAGAATTTTATCAGCAACTAACTTGCGAAATTCAGGTTCTATATATTTGTTAACCAGAGAAAAATACATAGAATGTAATGGTAATAGTTCATCATTAGTAATACCTTTGCCATCAATAAAATCTATAGCAGTAATAGTTTTATTTTTATCATTAATAATTACGTTTTGGTGTATAAATATTTTGATGAAATGTTGTTTGTATATTCAAATAATGTTTAAAAAAGAAAATTTTTGCTGCGGTAAAAAATACTTGACTGATAGCAGGTGTCAAGTCGTATAATTTTATAAAATATGAAAGGGTTTAAAATATGATAAAAAAAATATGCGCTGTATTAATAACTTTAATGATTGCACAAAACAGTTTTGCAAATACACTTGATAAAATAAATTCTCCGCAAGATTTAAAAAAACTGCCAAACAAACAAATGGAATCACTTGCGGAGGACATAAGGGCAGGAATTTTAAACAGAGTAAATACAATAGGCGGGCATTTAGGACCTGATTTAGGAATCGTGGAAGCTACTATTGCAATGCATTATGTCTTCAATTCTCCTAAAGATAAATTTATATTTGATGTTTCTCATCAAACATACCCTCATAAAATGCTTACAGGTCGAAAATCAGCTTTTACAGACCCTCTTCATCATCCTGAAATATCAGGATACTCTAACCCGAAAGAAAGCAAGCATGACCATTTTATACTCGGTCATACATCAACATCAATCAGTCTTGCAACAGGAGTTGCAAAAGCCAGAGATTTTAAAGGTGAAAAATATAACGTAATAGCATTAATCGGTGACGGGTCATTATCTGGCGGTGAAGCGTATGAAGGTTTAAATAACGCAGCCGTTTTAAACAGTAATTTTATTATTATTGTTAATGATAATGAAATGTCTATTGCAGAGAATCAAGGCGGACTTTATAAAAATTTGAGAGAACTAAGAGAAACTAAAGGACAAGCATCCAATAACATATTTAAAGCGCTTGGATATGACTATTATTATGTTGAAAACGGAAACAATATAAATGACTTAATAAAAGCATTCCAAAAAGTTAAAGATACAAACAAACCGACAGTTGTTCATATTCATACTTTAAAAGGTAAAGGATACAAACCGGCAGAAGAAAATAAAGAAATGTATCATTATCAATTAGCCGGATTTATGGACAATAAAAAAACAGATAAAAAAGAAACATACAAATCAATAACAGCGGACTATATACTTAACAATAACTCCACTCTTCCAATAACTGCAGCTACCCCTGGTTCATTTGGATTTACTCCGGAATTTAGAGAGAAATTAAAAAACAGATATACAGATGTTGGAATTGCTGAACAGGATGCAGTTGCGTATGCTTCCGGAATTGCAGAAAACGGAGGGAAGCCTATATTTTGTGTTGCCAGCTCATTTATACAAAGAGCGTATGATCAACTGTCTCAAGATTTAGCTTTGAACAATTCACCGGCAACAATACTTGTATATGGCGGAGGGATTTCAAATGCCGATATGACTCATTTAGGGATTTTTGATATTCCTTTAATCAGCAATATTCCGAATATTGTTTACCTGTCACCGACTAATAAAGAAGAATACTTAGCAATGCTTGACTGGTCTGTTAATCAAAAACAATACCCTGTTGCAATAAGAGTTCCGACCGGAGATTTAGTTTCAACAGGAATTAAAGATGAAACAGACTATTCAATACTGAACAAATTTAAACTTATTGAAAAAGGTGACAAAGTTGCAATTATTGCAGCAGGTAATTTCTTTAGATTGGGTAAAGAAGTAAAAGAAGAACTTAGAAAACAAGGAATAAACGCAACCTTAATCAATCCTTGTTATTTAACAGGAGTTGATGAAAAACTGTTAAACGAACTTAAACAAAATCATAAACTAGTAATAACTTTAGAAGACGGCTGTCTTGACGGTGGATTTGGAGAAAAAATCTCAAGGTTTTATTCAAATTCTGATATGAAGGTCCTAAATTTTGGTGCAGAAAAAGAATTTACAGACAGAGTTCCGCTTGAAGAACTATATAAAAGATACCACCTGACAAAAGAACTTATAACTCAAGATATTATGAGTAATTTATAATATTTTGTCTGACGATGCAAACAAATTACGTTAGAAATTTTTTAAGAGTATAAACCATATCATCTAAAATTTTTAATGTATCTGTATTTGGCTGTATTAAAAGTTTATTTATATTTTTTTCAAAATTTTCAGGCAATATTTTGCAATGTTCTTTTGCATATTTGACAAGTTTCTTTTCTCCGGGATGCAAAAGTTCATTTTGGGCAAAAATTATATCAAAATAACTCGCCAGAAAAGCTGTTATTCGATGGTTTAAACTATTATAGTCATTTCTTGCTAATGCTTTTTCTATTTGTTCATAATATGATGCAAACGGTTTATCTTTTATAAGCATTATATTTCTCTTGATAATATTTTGTTTTAATTCTTCTGGATACGGGGTATTTAATTTCTGTTTTAAATTTTTTAACCAGTTATCTTTATCATACAGAATTTCGCAGTTTTTTATGGTAAATAAGAAACAAGTTGTATAGCCGTTTGAAGGAAAATGTTTTTCCCAAACATTTTCAACAATATTTTCAATCCAGTTTTTGTTGAAATACATCACATCAAGTTGTTGTTTTATATCGTCTACCCAAAATTCATCTCCAGAACCAAAATATTCACCCCCGACTTCATATTTAGATGAATATTTTTTTACTAATTTTAATCGCTCGTCAACCGGAATATCTTTTTCAACAAAAATATAGGTATCAATATCTGATTTTTCATCAGCAGTATTTGCTTTTTGGGAACCGCCGATTGCAATACTTTGAACATCCGGAAAGTATTTAAAGTCATCAATAATTTTGTGAAATGTTTGATTCATATGAACTGTCATATCAAATTTATTGTACTGTTAAAAATATTTATAAACAAGTTTATGATTCAAACTTTTGGGCGGTTCTCATCCTTCCTAATAAAAAACAAGACTCGAAAGTCTTGTTAAATGGCTGGGGCGGAAGGATTCGAACCTCCGAGATGGCTGGACCAAAACCAGCTGCCTTACCACTTGGCGACGCCCCAATAAATATTGGTTACTATTTTATGATATTCTCTCAATCCAAATTGTCAAGCAATATGTTAGTGATTAGTGAATTGAAAAGTAGCTAAGTAATTAAGCAGCTAAGATGATTGGTTGCTCCGAATATTACAATAATTCTCCATATCTGCTTGACTTCATAACCACTTAGCTACTTTCTTCAACTAGTAAGCGCAGTTTTAGCCCAATCCATTTACCTCCCTTTGTCCTCAACTAGTAAGCGTCGTTCCAACCCAATCCATTTTCCCCCCCTTGTATTTAGCCCTTGTTTTAACTATAATTCAATTGTTCGAACCAGTAAGAAAGGGAACAAGATTATGAAAAAATCAATCAAAGATTTAGGTGACATTAAAGGTAAAAGAGCTCTTGTCAGAGTTGATATAAATGTACCTTTAGATGAAAACAAAAATGTTACGGATGATACACGTATTCAGGCAATTGTACCTACAGTTAACTACTTAAAAGAAAATGGTGCAAAAATTATTCTTATGGCTCACTTAGGTCGTCCTAAAGGAGAAAGAAAACCTGAGTTTTCATTGGAACCTGTTGCAAAATATATGGCAAAAGTTTTCGGAGAAGAAATTGTATTTATTCCATCTGTTGAAGAGGCACCTGAATATGTTGCAAAACTTCAAGACGGACAAATTGCTTTATTAGAAAACATTCGTTATTACAAAGCAGAAGAAGCAAAAGATGACGATATGACTTTTGCAGAAGAATTAGCAAAACTTGGTGATTTTTATGTAAACGATGCATTCGGTGCAGCACACAGAAACCACACTTCAACTGCAAAAGTTGCAAAACTTGTTAAACCTGCTGTTTCAGGTTTATTGATGGAAAAAGAATTGAGATGTTTATCTCAAGCTCTTGATAATCCGACAAGACCATTTACTGCAGTTGTAGGCGGTGCAAAAGTTTCTTCTAAAATCGGTGTTTTAGAAAACTTAATCGACAAAGTTGATAACTTAATTATCGGCGGCGGTATGGCTTATACATTTGTTAAAGCAAACGGTGGTAAAATAGGTAACTCTATTTGCGAAGATGATCAATTAGATGTTGCAAAAGCTATCGAAAAGAAAGCGGCTGATAAAGGTGTTAAACTTGTTATGGCTACAGATGTTTTAGTAACTGATGATTTCTCTGGCAACGGAACAAATAAATTTGTTAAAATCGACGAAATTCCTGATGGATTTGAAGGTGTTGATGCAGGTCCGGAATCAAGAAAAGCGTTTGCTGAAGTTCTTAAAAATTCTAAGACAATTTTGATGAACGGCCCTGTTGGCGCATTTGAAAACCCTAAATTCGCAGAAGGTACAAAAGCTGTATTAGAAGCAATTGTTGAAGCTACTAAAAACGGTGCTACTTCTGTAATCGGCGGCGGTGATTCTGTTTCTGCTGCTAAGAAATTCTGTAAAGCAGAAGATTTCACTCACGTTTCAACAGGCGGCGGTGCTTCATTAGAATTTATTGAAGGAAAAGTATTGCCGGGTGTTGCTGCTTTAGATGATAAATAAGGTAAACGTTATTATTAATAAAAAAGCCTTGAGATTTATTTCTCAAGGTTTTTGTTATTGCATCTAATATAAAAAAATGTTATCTTTATTATATGGAAAATTTAGATACAACTTCATTTGAAAAAGCTATAAATAGCTTAAATTCGATTATCAATAGATATAAAAGAGATAATTTTGATGTTGATATAAGAGATGCTGTTATTCAGAGATTTGAATATACTTATTCTCTTGCAGTGAAAATGATGACCAGATATATAAATTTGGTATCTCCTTCTGAACAAACAGATATGACTTTTAATGAAATTATTCGAAAAGCAAATCGGCTTGGAATTTTAAAAACGGATTTAAATATGTGGACATTTTACCGTCAGAAAAGAAATATGACGTCACATACTTATGATGAAGCAACAGCAAATGAGGTTGTAAGTATTATTGAAGATTTTAAAGACGAAGCAGAATATTTGTTAAATAAACTGAAATGATTGATTTAGAAGATAAGTATATTGATTTTATAAAACATACCATAAAATCTGAGCTTAAAAATTTTAAGCTTTATATTTTCGGTTCACGTGCAAAAAATAACGCAAAAGAATATTCAGATATAGACCTTGCGATTGATTCTCCGGAGTTTACAGAAAAAGTAAAAATGAAACTTGAGTTAGTATTTGAAAATTCAACTATACCTTATGAAGTCGATATAATTAATCTCAATACAATATCAGAAACTTTTAAAAACATTATTAAAGATGACCTGTTAGAAATATCATAACGCTCTTAGATGTTTTTTTAAGAGTTTTTCATTTTTTTGGAAAATCATAATATATTCGTGTTTAAAGATATTAAATCCCATTGCAAGTGCTCTATAACGCCATAAGTTTGCAGTTTTACCTTTCGCACGTTCATTGCCTTGCATATCTTTAATAATAGTTGCTTTATGAATAAATCCCAGTTGTTTCATTCTTTCCTGACACTCAAATCCGAGAGAAATAATTTGAGAATCTGCGTATTTGTCGCCGATAATCAACGCTGCAAAACGTCCGTCTTCAAGTAAATCATATCCGTTTTTTGCAACCTGTTTAAACAGTTCATAGAATTTTTCTGTTGAACCGCAGTTTGATAAATCTTCTTTTCTGTCGGAAAATTTAATAATATCGTCATAAGGCGGATGAAGAATTAATAATTGCGCTTTGTCCCGTCCCATGATATCTAATCTTGCTTTAACTTTTTCTTTTGCTATCTCACTTGCGGAATCAGCGCTTATGATATTAACATCAGTGACCAGTTGTTTCGGTGTAAATTTTTCAGATACTTTTTCTGCCAATTCTTCTTTTAGTTCGACTCCGATACATCTGCGTCCCATATTTATTGCTTCAATACCGGATGTTCCTGAACCGAAAAATAAATCAAGCACTATATCATTTTTCTTTGTATATCTTTCATATAATTGTTGTGCAATTTGAGGAATAAAATTGCCGTGGTATTCATTTGTATGTCCGCCTTCTTTCAAGCGAGAAGAAAACTCCCAGAGAGTATCTGTTTTTACGTGGTCATATTCTTTCCACTTCCTTAAATTAATATCGTTGTAAGCAGTTGTTTTGATTTCATCATTTTTAACTACTTTCAAATTAGCCTTTCGAGGCTCTACTCTCTTAACGTTTGATTTTCTTGCCATACAATAATCTCCCTCAAGGTTTGGGTATACTACTCCCAAACCCGCAACAAAATTGTAAACAATTATTAACAAAATCACATCAAACAAATAGACGAAGTTTTTTACAAGCGGGTTAATCTTATTTCTTGATAGGATTATTTTAATGAGTATAATACTGGTATGAACGACAAAATTTGTATTAAGGGAGCAAGGGAACACAATCTTCAAAACGTATCGCTGGAAATTCCTAAAAACGAATTGATTGTTTTTACGGGTGTCTCCGGATCCGGAAAAAGTTCGCTTGCGTTTGATACTATATTTGCTGAAGGGCAAAGACGTTATGTTGAGAGCCTTTCAACTTATGCACGCCAGTTTTTAGGACAAATGGATAAACCTGATGTTGATTATATTGACGGACTTACACCTGCAATATCTATTGATCAGAAATCAACCAGTAACAATCCTCGTTCTACTGTCGGAACAGTTACTGAAATATACGATTATTTAAGACTTTTGTTTGCAAGAGTCGGAACACCGTATTGTCCTGAATGCGGAAGAGAGATTAAACCGCAGACAATTGATGAAATCGTAAATAGTATTATGAAAAATCCAGAAGGTACAAAGATTCAGATTATGGCACCTGTTGCAAGGGGGAAAAAAGGAGAATTTGTATCACTTTTTGAGGAGTTGAGGCAGGAAGGGTTTGCAAGAGTCAAAATTGACGGAGAAATTTATAATATAGATGAGGATGAAATTAAACTTGCAAAAACCAAAAAACATGATATTTATGTTGTTGTAGATAGAGTCGTTGTAAAAGAATCCGCAAAATCCAGAATTGCAGATAGTGTTCAAACGGCCCTAAAAAAAGCTGATGGCGTAACGGTTATTGATATAATAGGAAAAGGCGAAGTTATTTACAGCGAAAAACTTGCCTGTGAGCATTGCGGTTTGAGTTTTGAAGAACTGGCTCCTCGTATATTCAGTTTTAACAGTCCATACGGTGCTTGTGAGAAATGTTCAGGGATTGGTTTTGATTATCAAATTTCTCCTGATTTAGTTATACCTGACAGAACAAAATCAATAAACGAAGGAGCTATTTATCCTTGGAGCAGAAGTTCTACGGATTATTATAAAGATTTGCTTGCATCTGTTTCAATGGAATGCGGTATAGATCTTGATACTCCATTTAAAGATTTGCCGGAAGACCAGCAAAATACAATTCTTTATGGCAGCGATAATATAATAAAACTTACTGTAAAACAGTTCGGAACACATAGATATAAGACAAAATATCAACGGTTTTGCGGAGTTATACCGTTTTTGATGAAACGGTATAATGAGGCTGGCGGTGAATACTGGCGGGAAGAAATTGAGAAATATATGATTACAACGCCTTGTACCGCTTGCCACGGTGCAAGACTCAAACCGTTTTCGCTTGCAGTACGTCTCAAAGGTACGACAAAAGAAGTTAATATTCATGAATTTTGTACAATGCCGATAGACGAGGCTTATGATTTCATATCCGAGCTTTATTTATCATTGAATGATTTTCAAATGAAGATTGCAAAACAGGTATTGGATGAAGTTAGAGCGAGATTGAAATTCCTGATGGATGTAGGGTTGAGTTATCTTAACCTTGCAAGAACCGCCGGAACTCTTTCAGGCGGCGAAGCTCAAAGAATTAGGCTTGCAACACAAATAGGGAGCGGCTTGTCAGGAGTTTTATATGTACTGGATGAGCCGTCAATCGGTTTACATCAGAAAGATAATGACAGACTAATAAAGACTCTTATCAGATTAAGAAATCTTGGAAACACATTGATTGTTGTTGAACATGATGAAGAAACAATGAGAAATGCGGATTACCTTGTGGATATCGGGCCGAAAGCCGGCGTAAACGGCGGAAGAATTGTTGCACAGGGAACAATGGAAGATATTATGAAGGTTGAAGAATCAATCACGGGACAGTATCTTTCAGGTAAAAAATTTATTCCGATACCTGAAAAACATAGAGAAGGCAACGGCGAATTTTTACGGATTAAAAATGCTCATTTGAATAACCTTAAAAATATTGATGTTGATATTCCATTAGGTAAAATCAACGTTTTGACAGGGGTTTCCGGCTCCGGAAAATCAACTTTGATGAGTGATTTAATCTGCCAGTTTGCAATTCACAAATTGAGAGGTAACAAACCAAAACCTCAGGGTGTGGATGATATTTTAGGGTTTGAAAATATTGATAAAATAATTGAGATTGACCAATCACCAATCGGGAGAACTCCTCGTTCCAATCCTGCAACGTATACGGATGTATTTACACCTATTCGGGAACTTTATGCAAAGACAAATGAAGCAAAGATGAGAGGTTATAAAGCCGGCAGATTTAGTTTTAACGTTAAAGGCGGAAGGTGTGAAGCCTGCAAAGGCGACGGATTGTTAAAAATAGAGATGAACTTCTTATCGGATGTTTATGTAAAATGTGATGTTTGCGGCGGAAAGAGATACAACAGAGAAACGCTTGAGGTCAAGTATAAAGGAAAAACTATTTATGATGTTCTTGAGATGAGCGTTAAAGAGGCTTTGGAATTTTTTGACAGTGTTCCGCAGATTAAGAACAAACTTCAAACATTGAATGATGTCGGTTTGGATTATATAAAACTCGGGCAGAGTGCAACGACGTTATCGGGCGGGGAAGCACAGAGAATAAAACTTGCATCGGAATTAAATAAACGTGCAACCGGCAAGACTCTTTATTTATTGGATGAACCGTCTGTCGGGTTACATTGGGCTGATTTGGATAAACTGATTAAAATCCTGCAGCAGCTTGCAGATAACGGGAATACAATACTTGTCATTGAACACAATATGGATTTAATCAAGATAGCGGATAATATAATTGATTTGGGCCCTGACGGCGGTATTAACGGTGGGCAGATTGTTGCACAGGGTACACCTGAAGAGGTTGCAAAAGTTAAAAACTCATATACCGGTCAGTATTTGAAGAATATTTTGAATATGTGATTTTTCTTTATTTTAATTTTAATAATTCATGACGACTTGTAAATTCATCTTTATCAACCAAGCGTTTATATAAATCCATGTAAATGTATGGTGTGTCAATATCTCCCAGGAATGATATTGTTTCGATATGTCTTGCTAAATCATCACATGGAACATCATTAGAAGTTGCTGACATATAAATTGGTGTATCATCATTTCCTGTGACATCTTTGGATACCTTGGATGCATATTCAACCATTGAATTTCTTAACTGTATTCCGACTTCGGAGGACGGTTTGACACTATTGTTAATCTCGATGTTATCAATAATAAATGCAGGTTTTCCGTTTTCTCCTTTGATGAAATAGCAAAGAGCGTTACCTACAGTTTTTCTTGATGAATTATCAACAAGCTCTATCATATTGTAAACTGTGTTCATAATATAATGTGGCATTGCAAAACCGCTTCCGTTCCCCATGCCTATACAACAGGTTGAGTAGTTACCCTGGAAAATATCTTTTTGCGGGTTTCTGTCCCACATTTTTATCGTTAAATCAAGTGTTTTTGTTACTTTGGTATCAGACACTTTTGAGATATCATCAAGTCTTTGATTTAAATGATCCAGTACAGTCAAAGTATTTTTTGCTGTTGCTGCTAGTTTAGGGTCAGGATTTACAGCATTTCCCTGAGCTCTTTTCCATACCTTATAAAGCTGCCCTTTTTCCGTGGTATCAGCTAATTTTTTTACCAATCCTTCCAGTTTGGATTTGCTTTTAAGATATTCATTTGGAATTGCAAACTCATCACCTTTAATGAAATTAGGGAATTGCTTTTTGAGAAAACCTTTTACAGGTGTTTGCATCAGTGTATTCATATCTTCTGTAATTTGTGCAGAGATTTGTGATAAATGTTCCTGGTTTGTATCTTTTGATACAAAATGAACTTTGTGTTTTTTAGAAGGGTTTACCCAGCTGTCATAGTCCATATTCATTTCATCAAATTTTATTTTGGTTTGGGCGTTTGCCTTACCATAAATGTTATTTTCATCATGAATATATTTGATAAAATCAGGTTCTATATTGCCTGCTCTAATGATATCAAAAAAAGCTTCATCGCTGCCGGATTGAATTTCTTTTGATAATAAGTGTACAAATTTTGTATCCCAGCCGGTTAATTTTTTTATAGGTGTAGATGCAATTTCTTTATCACTCATTCCTGAATTTTTTAAGACCTCTCTAAATAAATCAACATTTAACTGCGCTATATCAATTTTTCCGGCATCAAGCATTTTATGCATTTTATCCATTGAAAGATTATTAGCTTTATATGCATTAATCAAATCAATAAATTCTATTTTTTGACTCGGCATAAACGGTTTTCCGTTTATGTTAGAAGAGTTTGATAAATCTTTTAACAGCTGTATATCATCTGAACTGAAGTTTTTTAAACTTTTCATATATTCTTCTGCAGTATTAAATCTCCTTCGGAGTAAATGATTAACAGCTTCTTTGTCATAAACTGCAGAAAGTACCATTAAATTTGCATACTGTGTATCAAAGAAGTTGTCAACGGTGTTGAGCATAGTCTGTGAATTCGGAAATTCTCCATTTATATATTTTTTCGGATTAGCCCTGACGATTGAATGTTGTGCTTCAACTTTTCCCATTATATTGTTTATATTTTGTTTGTTTATTATACCGCTGTCTGCTATTGTAATTATTGCATCACCACTAAATCTTGGTTTATCACCGTCTTTAAATTCAGCCAAGTCTTCAATTCTTTCTCTGCCTTCTTTTGTTTGTGCTTTGTCAAATAAAACACTTATATTATCACCACTAAATAGCAGATTATCACCGTTTTTAAATCCTGCTAAGTATTCAATTGTCTCTCTGCCTTTTTTTGTTTGAAATTTATCGACGAAACTGCATATGTTTTCACCTCTAAATATAGTATCATTACTATTTTTAAATTTCGCTAAGTATTCAATTGCCTTTCTCCCTTTTGGAGTTTTGGCTTTATTGACTAAACTGGTTATATCATACCAATCAAACTTCGGTTTATCACCGTCTTTAAATCCTGCTAAATATTTAATTGCTTTTTTGCCTTCTTGAGTTTTTGCTATATTTACTAAACATTTGTCAAAATAAAACCCATCAAACCTTGGTTTATCACCATCTTTAAATCCGGCAATATATTCAATCGCCTCTCTCCCTTTTTGTGTTTGCGCTGTTTCTACCAATTCTTCTATATTATAAAGATCAAATCTCGGATTATCACCGTTTTTGAATTTTGTTAAGTACTCAATTGCATCTCTTCCTTTTTGTGTTAGCGCTTTATCTCTTAATGTATTTATATCATACCCATCAAACCTTGGTTCATCTCCGTTTTTTAATCCGACCAAGAATTTAACCGCCTCTCTCTCTTCTTGTGTATCAATATTTGTTAATATTTGAATCTCATCATCGCTGAATCTCAAGTATTCATTACCTTGATCATCTTTGACTGTTTCATTTTTCAAAAACTCAATAAATTCTTCATTTGTTTTGAATGCCGGAGTATTTTCGTCTAGTTTGTATTCATTCTTGATATCAGGATATTCAAGTGCCGTTTTTTCAGTATCATTAGCTTTTATTGAAGCAAAATTTTCTCTTGATTGTTCATCCTCTAGATCCATCCCGCTTGATTGTTTTGAATAAAGTTCCTGTGCAGAATATGTGCCAAGTTTATCTATAATTGATGGGTGACTGCCAAATTTCAAAGTATTTGCCTTGCTGAAAAAAATTGCTTTTGGTATGGTAATCAATCTTTTTTCTTCGGGGTTATTTATCTCATTCCCGTTATATTCTTTTATCCGCATAGAAGTATGTGCTGAAGTTTTGTTTACTTCAGGCTGATATTTGTTTTGGGGTAAAATGGACTTGCTATAATGATTGGGGCTGATACTTAGCATATTATTGATAAACCTTCTAAAAATAAATTTTGCTATATCTTAAAACGGTATTATAAAAAATAATGTATAAAAATTGATTGTGCTACTTATGATACACTATTATTATGGAACGAATAATTGCATTAGTTGATTGTGATTCTTTTTTTGTCACCTGTGAGCAGGCGGTAGAACCCAAGCTTAAAGGAAAACCTGTCTGCGTAATTTCAAGTAACGAAGGTTGTGTTATTGCTCGCTCAAAAGAATCTAAAAAAATGGGAGTCAGGATGGGAATGCCTTATTTTATGGCAAAAAAAGAATTCCCTAATGCAATCTATATAAAAGCAGAGCATGACCGCTACCGCTGGTTTTCAAAACGGGTAATGGACTGCCTCAAAAACTTTTCTCCGGATGTTGAAATATACTCAATAGACGAAGCTTTTATTGATTTGACGGGAACGAGAAAACTCTATAAGCGAAATTATACCGAGATTTGCAGAATGATAAAAGAAGAAATTAAATTGAAAACGGATATTGATGTCTCGATAGGAATAAGTCATTCCAAAACGTTAGCAAAACTTGCAAGTGACAAAGCAAAAAACAATGGCGGAATATATTCAATAGGAGCTTTCAGGATAAAAGAGGAATTAAAAAATACAAAAGCAGATGAAGTTTGGGGTGTAGGCAGAAAGATAAGTAAGTTTTGCCAGCGCTGGGGAATCCTTACTGCTGCAGATTTTGTATCAAGATCTGATGCCTGGCTAAAAAAAGAACTCGGGATAAACGGAGTCGAATTAAAGCATGAACTTTTGGGGGAATGTATTTCTGCAGTTGATAATAAAGAAGAACCGCCAAAATCTATCCAAAATACCTCAGCAATCGGAGGGTTTACTTCTGATATAAATATTTTAAAATCGGAAATTTCAAGACATATTCATTCTGCTTGTAAAAGATTAAGGAAATATGGCGGTAAATGTTTATCTGTCGGGGTTATGCTTAGGACAAAAGATTTTTATGTTTATACAAAATTTAAGGATTTATTGCAGCCGACAAATTTTGAATTAACAATAAAAAAAGAAATTGATGAACTTTTGCCTGCAATTTATTCTTCAGATAGATTGTACAGAAGTACCGGTGTTATATTAAACAACCTCTCATACAGTCAGTCCGAACAATTATTCCTGTTTGATACGGCTTCAGACAAAGATGATAAACTTGCAAAATGTATTGATAAAATAGAAGAAAAGTACGGAAAAAATTCTATCAAAACAGGGTTTTATAAAGGGAAATGATTTTATAAAAATATTGATAATAAAATATTTTAAAACTACCCCCTTGCATTATCCCTTAAAATAATCGCAGATTAATTCTTTTTTCTTTGGGATAATTTTCTTTATAGCTTCAATAAATTTATTCTTTTCAGCGTTTTCAAGTTCTTTTTTTAAAATAGCTTTTTCTAAAATAGCTTTATTATACAAATCTTCGCATAAATCTGAAGTCTCCATACGGAGTTTGAATTTTTGGATTTGCGATTCTTTTTCTTTTATATGTTGTTGTAAATGTTTCTTTTTCAAAATAATAATCCTTTGTACTAAGTTTATCATTTCTTTTTATTTTTTTTATCAGCTTTTTAGAGTATTAATGAACCGGTGCTATATAATTCATACCAAGTCTGATTACTTCAAGATTAGGATAAACGAGGTGTTTTCTATCTTCACTTAAAACCTTTCCTAATGCTTGTTTTAAGATTTCATCATTCAATCCCGGAACTATATCGGTTAATATCCCTAATGCAACCATATTGGCTAATTTGTTATAACCTGATTTATTTGCAATATCCGTCATCGGAACAGAAATATATTTGATATCATTTCTTGATTTTGTCACGTTAACCAGTGTTGAATTAGAAAGGATCAACCCGCCCGATTTAACTTTTGGCAAGAATCTGTCAAAAGACAAATGGTTCAAAACAATAATGCAGTCTGCATTTTCTTTGTGGACAGAACTTACTTCATCATCGGATATAACAATTTCACAGTTAACCGTGCCGCCTCTCATCTCAGCACCATAGCATGGATACCAGGTAACATTTTTCCCCAGTAACATAAATGCATTAGCCAAAACTTTACCTGCAAATAATATTCCCTGTCCGCCAAAACCGGCTAAAATAAAATTTTGTTCCATTATTTATCCTCTGCTGTAATATCTTTGAATATACCCAACGGGTATTCCGGTATCATTTCGTTTTTTACCCTGTCATGTGCTTCTTCCGGAGTCATTTTCCAGTTTGTAGGACAGGTTGCTAAAAATTCAACAAACGTATAACCCAATCCTTTCAACTGGATTTCAAAAGCTTTTTTCAAAACTTTCTTCGCTTGATTAATATGTGCAATAGAATCCACAGCAACTCTTGCAGAAAACGCTGTTCCGTCACATAAGGCAATTTGCTCCGCAACTTTAATAGGATAACCGTATGTCCCTGTAAACCTTCCCATTGGCGAGGTTGTAGTTTTTTGACCTAAAAGAGTTGTAGGTCCCATTTGTCCGCCTGTCATACCGTAGGTTGTATTATTTATACAAATACCGGTTACCTTTTCTCCACGTAAAGCGCCGTGCATGGATTCTGCAAGTCCTATTGATGCAAAATCTCCGTCCCCTTGATATGTGAATACAAACTTATCCGGTCTTGCACGTTTTACTCCTGTTGCCTCTGCCATTGCTCTGCCGTGAGGTGATTCAATACAATCAATATTCAAAAAATCATACAAGAAAACAGAGCAGCCGATAGAGGTTGCACAAATTGTCTTTTCTTTCAGCTCTAATTCGTCAATCAGTTCTGCTAAAATTCTGACAATAATCCCATGATCACACCCGGGACAGAAAGTGAATCTTGCCCCCTTTTTTATTGATTCCGGAATTTTAAACACTTGCATAATTTTTCTCCAATATATTATTTACTGCGGCAGTAATTTCTTCTACACTCAGCCATTGACCTACCGGTCTATGAACCAAATCAACTTTGGCTTGTCCATTAACGGCAAGTTTTACATCATTAACCATTTGCCCCATGTTCATTTCGACGACAACAACGTTATGAACTTTTTGAGCAAGCTCATGTATTCGTTTTGATGGGAACGGTGAAAGCGTAATCGGTCTTAGCATTCCGGCTTTCAAACCTTGTTTTCTAAGTTCTGTCATTGCCGCTTTTATATTTCTTGTCATGCTGCCGAATGCAACAAGTAAAATATCCGCATCTTCCGTATTAATTTCTTCCCATTCAGTTTCGTTTTCTTCGATGGTTTTGAACTTCGCAAACAAATCATAAATATGCTGATTTTGTTTGTCTTCTGCAGTCGCAACAGAGAATATCGCACGCCCGTCACGTCCTTTGGCTCCTGTTAATGCCCAGGATGAATTATCTATTTCAGGGTAAGGATATTCGCCAAATACCGCAGGTTCCATCATTTGACCTAAAAGTCCGTCAGCCAATATCATGGTAGGGTTTCTGTATTTATGTGCAAGATAGAATGCTTTGTATGTATAATCAATACATTCCTGAACGGTAGAAGGAGCTAAGACAATGAGTTTATAATCTCCGTTGCCGCCGCCTTTAACCGCTTGGTTATAATCACCTTGAGCCGGATAAATATACCCTAATCCCGGGCCTGCTCTCATAACATTTACTAACACAACCGGTACTTCATCTGAGCATGCATAAGATAATGCTTCCTGCATAAGAGAAACGGCACATGACGATGATGATGTCATGGCTTTTGCTCCGGTTGATGCAGCACCCAATACCATGTTTATTGCAGCAAGCTCGCTCTCTGCGCATACATAGCCTAAACCGCGTTTGTACATTTCACTGCTTAGGTATTCTCCGATTTCTGTCTGTGGAGTAATCGGATAACCGAAATAACACTCTAAACCGGCATTAAGTGCAGCTTGAGCAATTGCAAAATTACCTTTTACTAAAACTTTATTATCCATACTACTTATGCACCTCAACTATTGCCATATCAGGACATCTTGCCGCACACAAAGCACAGCCTACACATTCTTTTTTCGGGTCAACAAATTCAACAAGATAATCCCCGAGTTTGCTTGTCTTTTGACTCTTCTTAATTAATCCTTTCGGACAAGTATTAAGGCAGATATAACATGATTTGCATCTGTTTTCATCGATTACGATATGAGCCATATACACTACTCCCATACATTTATTAAACTATTATATCACTAACAGATAATGTCAACCGAATTATTAATATTTGTAATTTTGTTTTTATACCAAATAGATGATTTTTTTATCAAGTTTATAATATTTTTTGAAAATCTGCCGTAGATAACAGTATGGAAAACCATTAAGGTTTTTCATACCTCCTCCCCAAGTCTAGTAGCCGCTCTTAAACAAAGACGGCTTTTTTTTATTTTGATTCTTTTTTATTTTTTTATATAATACAGACTATGAAACAAATTGTATTTGCAACAGCTAATCCTCATAAATTACAAGAAGTTAATGATATTGCGAAAAGTGCCGGTATAGAGTTTATCCTGCCGGGAGAAGGTTTTAATCCTGTAGAAAACGGTTCAACATTTGAGGAAAACTCACTTATTAAGGCAAAAGAAGCGTATAGAGTATCAAAGAGAATGTGTCTTGCCGATGATACCGGACTTTGCGTAGAAGCTTTAAACGGTGCTCCGGGCTTATATTCCGCAAGATACGCAGGAACTCAGCAGGAAAAAATTACAAAACTGTTAGGAGAGCTTGAAGGAGTTGAAAATCGAAATGCCAAATTTGTCTGCTGCATGACTCTTTTGGGAGATGACGGAAATCTTCTTTATCAAACAACCGGAGTTTGCCACGGTTCTATTATAAAAGAAGCAAAAGGCATACACGGGTTCGGGTATGATCCTGTATTCAAAGTTGCAGGCATGGATTGTACAATGGCACAGATGAGTGAAACTGAAAAAAACATGATTTCTCACAGAGCTAATGCATTGGGTGATGTAATAAATTATCTGGAATCTCTTTAGCTTTTTTAGCCTCAAGCATGCGGCTTGTTTTTAGCATGTATATTAACGGAATAATCATAACTGCTAAAAATGCAATAAGTAAAAATACGTCATAAAATGCACATAATTTGCACTGGTGAAGCATTTCTCGGTATAAGGCTCCGTTTGCTTTTTTTGCTGCATAAACCGGTGCATAATATCTCATAAACTTATGTTGTAAATTTGTCAAATGTATCTGAAACATCGGGTTATGCCAGCTTAAGTGGTCAACAAGGTAGTTTTGGTGAATCTGCGAAACTCTTGTAACGAACGTTGATGCCATTGCTGTCGAAAATGCGGTTACAATATTTTTAAATAAAGCATGTAATGATGCTGCATCAACCCTTTTATCTGCAGGTAATGTTAAAAATGCCATTGCAGTAATCGGGACGAAAGCTGCTGCTACTCCAATACAAAGGATTACATTAGGTATTACTACAGCACTTAATGATGCTGTTGGATTTAATTGGCTCATCCATAACAAACATCCGGCCATAATTAAGAATCCACTTGATGAAAGAACTCTCGGTTCAATAAATTTTGATAATTCTCCGAAAACTATCAGTCCTATAAAGCAGGCAATTGCTCTTGGAAACATTGCAAAGCCTGCCATTGACGGACTGTAGCCTATAAGGCTTTGTACAAACATAGGTACTAAAAGTAAAGTTGAATAAATTATCATATTTATGAACGAACTCACCATTGTTCCGTATAAAAAGTTTCTATCTTTGAATACTCTTATATCAATAACCGGATTCCCCGATTCCAATTCCCAAACGTAAAAGAAAACAAAAGAGCATACGCTTATGCCTGTTAGCCAGCAAATCCATGTTGTATCAAACCAATTAAATTGTTCTCCTTTATCAAGAACTATTTGTAAACATCCCATGGCTAAACATATTGCAACAAACCCTACAATATCAAAGCTTTTTCTTTCTTCTTTAGGAATCGGTTTTGTATCCGGAAGAATAAATTTTATTAATATAATGGACAATATACATAACGGAATATTAATAATAAATACCCATTGCCAGGACATATAATCTGTCAGATATCCGCCCATATAAGGCCCTGCAAGAGGAGAAAACATAGCTGCAATTCCGAATAAACCCATTGCAACTCCACGCTGTTCAGGAGGAAATGCATTCAACAGGACTGCTTGGCAAATTGGAAGAATACTTCCGCTTCCAATTCCTTGAACTAATCTTGCAAGAATCAGCATATGTAAATCTTTTGCCAGAATACAAAAAAGACATCCCAGAGTAAACAGGATGATGCAATAAATCAAATACTGTTTTTGCCCGAAAAGGTTTGATAAATATGTTGTGACAGGAAGCATAACACCGCCTGCAATAATATAACAGGTGACGACAGTATTAGCCTCATATTGAGTAGCACCAAAATAGCCTGCAATATTTGGCTGGCAAACATTTGTTGCAGAACTCGCCGCAAGTGATAAAAATGCAGGAAGTAATACAACAATCGCAATTATATATGGATTGATTTTTTTCTTTACAGCTTCCATATTTCTTATTATTTAACCTTTACTTTTGGAACTACTGACATCCCGGGAACGATATTATATCCTGTAATATCTTCTTCAAATACAATTTTTACGGGAACACGCTGTACAATTTTTACATAGCTTCCGACTGCATTTTCAGGAGGGAAAAGGCTTGATTTTGCACCGGTTGCTCTTTGGATACTTTCAATTCGCCCTTTAAATTTTTTTCCGGGATAAGTATCTATTTTGATAGATACCGGCTGTCCGGGATGCATGTGTGTCAATTGGATTTCTTTAAAGTTTGCGACTATCCAGACTCTTTTAGGTACAATCTGCATTAAAGGCTGCCCTATTTGTACATAGTTTCCTTTTTCTACACTTCTTGCAGAAACTTTGCCTGATTGCGGTGCGTAAATTTTTGTATAAGATAAATCAAGCTTTGCCTGCTCAACTTCCGCTTCCAGTCTTTGTATTTCTGCAGCAACAGCATCTGTTTTGGCTTGATGCGATTCAAGTGCAGATTTTAGAGATTTTGAACGTTCAGTTGCACCTTTATAGTTTGCATTTGCAACTGTCAAACCGGTTTTGCTGTTATCATATTCTTGTTTTGAAGCGATACCGGATTTATAAAGTTCAGAATATCTTCTGTAATCTTTTTGCGCAAAATCGAGTTTTGAATGTGTTGATGTAACATCTTCATAAGATTGATTTAAGTTTGAACTTCCGACTTCAACTTCTTTTTGGGAAACTTTCAGTTGAGCTTTGGCTTCTGCAAGTTTTGCTTCCGCTTGGTGAAGTCTGACTTCGTAATCATTAGGATCAATTTCAAGTAGTAATTGTCCTTCTTTTACATCATAGTTATCATCAACCAACAGTTTTACTACAGGCCCTGCAACACGCGGAGCAACAGAAATCAGTCTGCCTTCAACAAAAGCATCATCCGTTGATTGATAGAATGTTGAATGTATTGCAGCGAAAATACCCAGCAGTAATAAAAATGTTGCAAGAATTACCGGAACAAAAACTCTTTTCTTTGCATATTCCGGACGGTCTTCTTCCAGAGATATATCTTCTTGTTTTGTTTCATTATCTTTATCTTTATCTTTATCTGTCATATTATTAACCCCCTAAGATTGTATTTTTACATATTTTTGAAGATTATTTTTTATTTTAAATAGTGTTTTTAAACAGTTATCAACTTCTTCCACTGATACGTCTTCAAGGCTTGTTGCCCATACCTCAAGTATAGTTGGAAGTACTTTTTCATACATTTTTCGCCCCTTGTCGGTAATAAATATTTTGTAAATTTTTCTTTTATTAACGTCAGGTTTTTTGGTTATCAATTCCATTTTTTCAAGGATTTTTAAAAGCCTTGTAATGTTTGGTCTGTCTTTTAATGTTAAAGTTGCTATTTGTCTTTGGTACATGCCGTCATTTTCAACCAGTGCAGATAGTATTGTAAACTGTTCCGGTGTAATTTCAAAATTTTGGGCGGTAAATCTTTGTACGGCAAGAGTTCTGGTTAACCTGCCAATCATAACTAAACGCATCCCAATTTTGCTTTTGAATACTTCGGCTAAATCCATATACAAAACCTTCCCTTGTGTTATCATCATAACACAAGGGTTAAAATTAAATCAAGAGGGAATTTGAATAAAAGATAATTTTTATTCTTAAGTAAAATGTAACTAATTGATTGGCATGTACAGCACTTGCCAAAATCCGCTAATCACCCAGTCACTTAATCACTTGTTTAATATGTTACAAATTGTAATTGAAATTACGAATAACGGTTGTAAACTTTACACACATGCGATATAATAGTTATATATAGCATGCAACTATCAGGATGATTAGAGATTAAATGGAGCGTATCGTTTGAACGGATGTGCTTTAGGCTATTATATTAGCCAAGGAAAAACAGAATGTAAGGATTACGTAATTACCCTATGTAAAGGACATAGAGTCGGTTGTGTTGTGGAAAATTTTACCTTCTTTAGAAAGGAGGTGAAATAGATGCCTACAATTACGTTTAGCGGCTTGAGTTCAGGCTTAGACACAAGTTCATGGGTCGAGGCATTAGTATCTGTAAGACAGACTACGATTACGAGTTTGCAGGCTGAGCAGACTGCACAACAAGAGTTGTTGAGTGTTGTAAACAATATCAAGTCTTACTTCACAAGTTTTCAAACGGCGCTACAAAAAATAACAGATTCCCAGTTTGGAATTGCATCGTTGGATTTGTTCCTGCAAAACTTAGCTATATCATCTAATACAAATGTTGTAACAGCTACAGCAACCCCTGATGCAGCGCGTCAAAGTTATGATGTTTATGTCGACCAGCTGGCGACAGCAACGAAAGCAACGAGTGGATATACCCAAACAGAAACGATGTATGCCAAATTTGATACAACACTTGGCACACTGGGAGTAAATGCCGGTACAATTACGGTCAATCAACAATCGTTCAGTATTTCACAAAGTGATACAATACAGGATTTAATCGACAAATTTACAGAGGTTGGAGTAATAGCTTCGTTTGACCAGGACAGAAGTACGTTTACTGTAAGTACTGCACTGAACCAGATAGATGACGGCACGACAGGATTAAAGAATGCTCTGAAACTGCAAAACACAACAATACAGGGTTCAACTTCCGGAACGATTGTGTATGCATCAAGGGATTCGGAACTGTATAAACTTGGTTTGACCGGCGGAGCTGTAAAAATTGAAGGCGTGAACCATACTATCACAAAGAACGGTAACAATTATACGATAAGAAAAGATGGCGCAGCATCTGCAACTACGATTAATACGCTGGGTCAGTTCCTGGATTACTTAAACAGCAGCGCGGTAAATGCGGAACAGGCAACAGTTGATGACAAAGGTAATATTACAATCCGCGGGGCGGTTATAGAATCTGTTACAGGCGGCAGTAATATCAAAGATGTATTGAATCTTGGTGATGTTACGGACAGAACTGTTATGCATTCTAACAATCTGACATGGCAGGAAGGTCATTACGCAGATTTGTCGACAACTTTAAGAGATTTGGGAATAACAGGCAACAGAACCCTTGTTATTAATGGTGCATCACGTAATATTTCTGACACAACGACATTACAGTCTATCCAGAATACGTTAGCCGGCAGCGGTGTTAATATGACGATAGATGATAAAGGTGTAATTACAATAGATACAAACGGGGCTGTAATATCCGGCACATTACTTGATGCGTTGAAACTAACTCCGGATAAAGGCGGAACGACATTGACGAGTGATCCGCATACGGTTACGTATCAGGCAACCGGTGATACTTTGTTATCGACACTCGGTATAACAAATGCGATGACGTATACCGCATATCGTTCGGACGGTACTGCAATAACTGGTACAATCAATAACAACGGCAATTTGACAATCGACCAGTTTATTACAAAACTGCAAGGTCAGGGTCTAAATGCATCATTTGATGAAGAAACACATCAGATTACAATAGATGACGGGTATATAACAGGTAATGTTGCAACCACATTGGGTATGACTCAATCAACCGTTACCCATCAAGAGAATGCAACAACCGATACGACACTTGCACAACTGGGAGCAACCGGCAACCAGACATTATCAATTAACGGTGGAACGACTCAGACTTACGGTACAAATACTACGTTGAATACTGTAATTAATTATATAACATCTCAAGGCGGTAAAGTTACATTCCGTGACGGTATTATGACTGTTGAAGGTGTAACCTTATCAGGAACATTACCGGGGCTTTTGGGATTTGAGGCAACGACACAGGGAACAGCTGTTACATCAGGACCTATATCAATCGTTACTAATTCGTCTTCTACTAGTGATGATTCTGTTATAGAAACGACTGATAACGATATCACTTTAACTTCAAAAATTGGTGATATTACAGGTACAACAAGCAACTATACTTTATCTGTTAATGGAACAAGTACTAATATAACCCAGAACTCAACCTTGCAAACTGTCAGCAATGCTATCACGGCAAAGGGCGGAACGTTTAGAATTAACGATGATAATACAATTACTGTTGAGGGTGTAAACTTATCCGGTACTCTTGTGACTGCATTGGGTCTTGCATCTGCCGGTCAGGGTACAGAAATGACGAGCCGCAACCCTATAACTGTGGGCGGGGTTGAAAACCTTGTGACAGAATCCAATACTCTGGCACAGCTGGGTGCTGCAGGTAACTCCACATTGACGATTAACGGTTCCGCAAAGACTTATGGAACCGGAACGACTCTTGCAACTATATTCAATGATATAAGAGCGGCAGGCGGTACTGCAGTTATTCAAGATGGTGTTGTTAATATTCAGGGTGTAACACTTTCCGGTACAGTAATGAATCTGTTGGATTTAGAGGCAACGGTTACGGGTTCTACCGTTACATCCGGCAACCTGTCGTTTGTAAGTTCTACAACATCTTCGAGTAATTCTTCATTAACTCCGACGAGTACGAACACCGCTACAATGTCATCAACTCTGGGTCAGATTACGGGTACAAATTCTAGTTATACGTTGTCTATTAACGGAAGTTCAAGAACATATAACAGTTCAACAACACTTTCTGCAATAAGAAGTGCTATCCAATCAGCCGGCGGAACTATGGATATTGACGAAAACGGTGTTGTAACCATAGAAGGTGCAAGATTGTCAGGCACACTCTTGGGTGCCCTCGGATTGACGGCCACAGGTCAATCTACTGTTATGTCTAGCAACGATCCTATCAAGATGAACCAGTCTTATTTGATAGACGGCAGTACAACTATTGGCGGTACGGGCAGCAATTCGCTTAATGTTGCATCTAACAGGCGTGATTATGCGATATATGATACTTATGGCAATATTATCAAAGTCTCATCCACAGATGGTACATCCGGAAGCAGTACGGTTGATGACTGGATGGTGCAGATAAATTCCGCAATGAATACGTATTACGGTACAACAGGTACTGTTTATGCGGAAGTGGATAACGGGGTTATCAGAATCTATGACGGGTACGTGACAGGTTCTCTTCCAACCGCTATAGGTATGAAAACGGAATCCATTGTATCCGGTAAACAGATAACCGGTTCCGTTGCGAAGTTTGAAGAATCCAATACCGAGTTTATCGGAAAAGTTTCTGACCAGTATATACCTGCGGATATCGCAAGCCACAGAGTATCAGCGGTATCATCTTTCACTTCGGGGCAGACTTATTACCTGTCAGATGCATCAGATGTGACCCGATTGGCATCTTTGGTCAACGGCGGTGCAAATACATCAGGTGTAACCTTTGTTTTAACTAATGATATTGATATGGGTTCTGCTACATTCACTCCGATTGGTGACAACGCATCTCATGCGTTCCGCGGTACGTTCTTAGGCAACGGGTATACGATTAATAATATTGATTATGCCTATACAGCTGATGGAACACAATATATCGGTTTATTTGGATATACAAATGGTGCAACAATACAAGATGTAGGACTATCCAACACTAAAATGATATGGTCGAGTGCCACTATAGGAACTACAAGATATATAGGCGGATTAATTGGGTATGCAAATAATACAACTGTAGAAAATTCATTTGTAACAGGAGAAAGTTCTAGTGACGGCACTGTTGGATTAACCGTTGGAATCGTTGGTGCAGGTGAAACATTATACTCCGGAGGTTTAATTGGTCGTGCAGTATCAACTAATATCAATAACTCATATACTGATATAGGAGTATTTGGCGCAAGTAATAGCACTATGAGAGTTGGTGGTTTTATTGGTATGTTGGAATCAGGTACAATATCCAACTCTTTCTCAAGAGGTTCAGCAACTTCTTATGCAGGAGGTACCGATGTGGCTGGAGGAGGATTTGCCGGAGAAAATAGAGGAACAATAACCAATAGTTATACATCTTCATCTCTAACCTTAGCAATGGTGGGATCTGACACAAGTCATCCTGCTTATGTTGGAGGTTTTGTCGGTATCAACAGCAACGGTAATATATCAAACAGTTATGCTAATAACAGTTATTCTTCGGGTAGCGGATTTCTAGAACTTAAAATAGGAGGGTTCATTGGCTCTAATATAGGTACAACAAGCTTTTCTAACAACGCATATAACAACGATATCTATGGATCATCAAGCAGTAGCGATCCCGGAGCTGTAGCAAATGGTACCGGTGACGGTATATATTCATGGAATGCCGCGCAGGTAGCAGCAGCACTCCCGACACTACTCGGCAGCAATCCTACTATTGACAGATATATATATGAATCATCTACTATGAGCCGTTTGGGGCTTACAACAGATACAGACAGAACAATATCCGTTACAATAGACGGTACCCGTCAGGAACACACGTTTGCAGCCAACGCAACCGTTCAGGATGTTGTGGATTACCTGAATACTCTGACAGGGGTTTCTGCAACGTTTGAGGATTCTGTACTCCGTGTCAAATCAGAAACATCACAGAATATTACTATAGGCGGACGTCTGGGGCTTACGCTGTTGGGTGACAATCCGTCAGAATCAGCGGTGTACGAAACACATACCTCTGCGGAAAAGATTTATTATTCACAAAACAACGTTGCTCTCTCTAATGCAACACGTGTCGGAGACCTCATAGGCTCGGAAACAACAGGGACACTGAACCTCCTTATCAACGATACGCAGGTAACATTGAGCTACGGGCCTGATACAACCATGGGAGATATTATTTCCGACCTCGGACTTTACGGTATCACCGCAAGTATTTCATCAACAGGTGTGTTCTCGTTCACATCTGAAGACAAAGTTTCAATATTCGGCGACATAGGACGTGCTCTTACAGGACCATCAGGTACAATTACCTATACAGATAGCGTTTACGAGTCAAAAGAACTGGATGCTACTGTTACCTCTTCACTCAATTCTTCTACAATACTTGCAGATTTAGGTGTTACTACAGGGAATATTCAAATCCTTGACGGAAACGGAAACTTTGTAAATACAATTGATATTGACAGTTCTCAAACTCTCGGGCAGTTGATATCCACACTTTCTGCCTACGGGTTCACCATGCAGATAAATAATCCATCGACCGGAAGACTAACAGTTTCTGCGAATGGTGACAGCACCCTGTCAGATGGTTCATCCAACCTGATTACATCACTCGGTTTGACTAACTGGACAGATACAACATCAAAACTTACAACAAATACAACTCTTGCTCAGATGGGTTATGCAGACGGCGCCGATCTTACAGTTGTTCTTGACGGGGCAAGCACAATGAATCTCTCATTCGGGGCAAACAACACCGTTCAGGATATCATAAACTCATTAGGAGCGTTCGGGATTACTGCATCTGTAGATACAAACGGGCGTTTCTCCGCAACCAGCAACAACCACTCGTTTGTATTCTCCGGTGATCTTGGTTCATACCTGACTCAAGGTACAACCGGATACGTTGATAAAGATATCGGGTTTGAAAGCAGTGAGGCTCTGACATTCAGAACCAACACCACACCGCTTAAAGCTGATACAACAATCGAGGATTTACTTGGAGTTAAACAAGACGGGACATTAAGAATCACAATTGACGATAGTCAAATAATCAACCTTGACTACAAATCAGATGATACCGTTCAAAGTGTGCTTGACGATTTGGCAAACCTCGGTATAGATGCAACAATCTCATCAACCGGTGTATTTTCCGCCGAATCTATCGACAAAACGTTTGTTCTTTCCGGCAGTATCGGAAGAGCGCTCCAAGAAAATGCACCGACTTACACCGATATTGATTATGAATATCAATCAGGCGACTTGTCATATCAATTGACATCAGCAGCCGATAACAATTCTAAGCTGGCAGATTTGGGAATCAATTCCGGACAAATTTTTGTACTTGACAGAAACGGTAACGTTGTTGACTCTATTGATATAAATAACGAAATGACTGTTTCGCAAACCCGTGCTGCGCTTATGACATACGGGTTCAGTATGGGTATTGATTCCACGGGTAAAATAACCGTATCATCAAACGATGGCTACTCTCTGACTGACGGTTCGTCTAACATGGTTTCTCAATTCAAACTCAATACATGGAACCAGGCAGAATCAAGACTTACAACTACAACAACGCTTGCGCAAATGGGATTTCTTGACGGTGCTGACCTCAACCTCTTGCTTGACGGCTCAACTCCTACAACAATCACATTCGGCGCAACCGATACTGTTCAAGATATTATAAACTCACTGCAGGCACTCGGTATTAACGCATCAGTCAACGCCTCCAACGGTGCATTCACTGCTGTAAGTACCGAACATACATTTGTGTTCTCCGGTGATTTAGGAAAACTTCTTACAGACGGTACTGCGGGATATGTTAATACAGACAAAGGTTACATAACAACAGATCCTCTTATGTATGATGTTCCTGTTGTTACCAATACTTCAGATTTGTTAGACTACTCTCACGCTCTGACTGCAGATGATACGGTAGCATCTATGGGATTCGCTGACGGCGGGGTTGTCAGACTTATCGTTGACGGTGATACGCCGTATTCGTTCAATTTCCTTGCAACAGATACAATGCAGGATATTATGGATACTTTAGCAACTTACGGTATCCAAACAACAATAGGCACCGACGGTTCAATTTCACTCAGAAACGATGACCACACAATAACATTAGGTGGAGCTTTAGGCTCATATCTTGTTCAAGGCGGAGTTTATGCCAACAAAGATACCGGCTACACATCTGAATCTCTGACATTTGAAACAACAGAAAAAATCGACGGAGATACAAAATTATCAGATTTAGGAGTTGCAAACGGCACTATAAACGTAATGAAAGACGGCGCAATCGCCGATACGCTCCAAATTGACGATGAAACAACCATCGGACAGTTGTTTAATGCAATCAAAGTTTACGATATGACCGGCTCTATCCTTACTGACGGCGCCGGAAATACTTCAATTCAAATTTATTCTCAAGGTGATACCTATTTAACAGATGGTACTTCGGATGTTGTTACACAACTCGGACTCCATATCGTTGATCAGGGGGACTACAACGGCAACGTTACCTACTGGGATACAGGTGTAACATCCGGGCTTCTGACAGAAGATACTCTTCTTACATCACTCGATAAAGACGGAAAAACGGCTGTCGGTTCATTAATATTTGAACTCGGAACAGGTGCTGATGCAGTACAGCATATCGTCAACATAACAGCAGACGATACCATAGGTTCATTCCTCGAAAAAATGGAAGCCGAAGGGGTTCATGCAGTACTTGATAACGGGGTAATAAAACTTGATAACAGCGTTTACGGTATAACATTCACCGGCGGAAGTTCCGGTATCTTAGATACGCTCGGGATGACAATGGGTGGTTTATATACTTACTCGACAAGTTCCGCACCTTTAACATACGAAGACGAAGTTACATATTCTGTTGCAAACTATGCAGATGGAAATACCACACTTGATATTGTAAATGTCACAGACGGAAATATGAGTATCTATGTTGACGGGGTTAGATCAACTATTGCCGTAAATTCTACTGATACATTCTCTGACGTATTCTCAAAGATATCATCTACTGTTGCTGCAAATACCGGGGTGACAGTTCGTGCAGGGTTCTTAGATCACGACGGAAATATAGTACAAAATCCTACAGAAGCTCAAAATACAGGTATCATTGCAATAGAAGTAGTAGGCGATCATGAACTCGTTATCGGTGCTTCTAATGATACTACGAACTTTGCAACTATTGCAAACCTGCAGCAAGAATCCGCAGCTCGCGTTTCAGGCTCAAGAGCATTATACAAAGTTAACGTAAACTCTCTTATCACCGGTACGGGCTTGTTCAAAGACGGTGACATTACGGCCGGTACATTTACAATTGGTGATGCCGAGTTTACTATTGATAACACAACAACATTAAATGATTTGATTAACCAAATCAACCGTTCTGATAAATCTTACGCAACGGCTTACTGGGATACATTATCAGGTACGCTTGTTCTGCAATCTACATTGACAGGCGAATCGTTAATAAATATTGAATCCGGAACAAGTAATTTTACGGATATTATGGGATTCACCGAACAAGTCGGAGGGAATGAAACCCTTGTTACCGACAGGCAGGAACTCGGACATAACGCTATTGTCAGAATCAACGGTACAAGAGTTACTTCGACCTCAAACACAATTACAAGTGATATCTCGAAAATTAAAGGGTTAACAATCAATCTTCACGGGTTATCCGAAGGTGAGTCAACTACAATCACCGTTGAACAGGATGATGAAGCTATTTATAATGCTGTTTCAGATATTGTTGATGCTTATAATACCTTAATGCAAGGACTAGAAGATGAACTTGATGAAGACGGTGCACTTGCTCACGACAATATGTTTAAGATAATGAAGAATAACCTTAAACGTTTGATGACTCAAACAGTCGGCGGGACAACAGTTTATCGAAATCTTGCTGCAATAGGTATTTCAACAGGTGAAGCACAAGACAGTATCTCAACAGATGTTACGGCGCTTATTATCGATCAAGATAAGTTTATGCAGGCACTTGAAGATAATTCAGATGCCGTTAAACAACTGTTAGTCGGTACAAAAGATAATCCGGGGTTGTTTGTTAATGTCGGAAAGATAATTGATAATACCCTATTATCTACAGGATTGATTAACTCTACTCAAGAATCTATTAATAAAAATATTAATAAACTGGGCGATAAAATTTCTGATTTGACTCAGGAACTCGCTCACTATAGAGAAAGTCTTGAAAACAAATTCCGAAATATGGAAAATATTATCTTTAATATGCAAAGTGCTTACAGCAGCTTCCTTGGCGCCGGGGGGTAAATAGATTGGGTTTAATCTCTGCCTACTCCCAACGAGTAGGCACAATCTCAACCCAATCTATTTACCCCTGCTCCTAGTCAATCGGCTAATAGACAATATAATAAAATTTCGGCATTATTGTAATAATGAAAAGATTTATTATTACAATGTTAGTTCTTCTTTCTGTGACAGAAATTGTAACAGCCAACGCCTGTTTGGAAAATATTAAAATAACAAAGATTACGGACGGTGACACGGTAAGAGGAATAGTTAACGGCAAAGAGATGAGTATAAGACTCTCAGGTATTGATTGTTACGAAACCTCAAAACGTGATAGAGCTTATAAACAAGCCTATCTAAACAAAATGTCGATAGAAGATGTTGTTAAAAAAGGCAAAGAATCAAAAGAAATTTTAACGAATCTTCTTAAAAATAACAACAATATTACGGTACGATTTACTGATGTTGATAAACGATACAACCGCAATGTCGGGATAATATATGCCGGAAACTTAAATGTCAATGACTACATGGTTCAAAACGGTGGCTGTATGATGTTTGAATACAAAAACTAAACTTATGCGATTTCTTCTGCCAAATCTTGAATTTCACCGATTAATTTTGCATCTCTCACTTTATCGGCATAATTCATTGCTTTTTTCAACAATACTCTTGCTTTTGCAGGATTCTTTAATTCAAGCATTAACTCTGCTGCGGCTTTATAATTTTCAGCAAGGTTCTCTTGTGAATGTGCATCTGTATAATTCTTAACCGCATCGGCATAAAATCTCATTGCTTTATCAGGTTTGTTAAAGTTTGTATATGCACCTGCGGTATTGCTCATTACAAATCCTTTGGTCTCAGAGTCATTTGTTTGTGAAACCAGAATATTAGCTTCTGCATAGAACTCAAACGCACGTTTATCAAACTTGTCAGAGAAAATATTTGCAATTTTGGTCAACGATGTTGATTGTGCTACAAGGTTATCATTTTCTCCTGCGTAAGATACAGATGTAAGGTAATGTTCCAATGCAGGTTCAATCTGGTTAACGTCATCATAAATCTGGGCCATTGAATAGTGAGCCTGAGTTTTTATACTATTATCTGTTGTAGATTTTAATGAACGATTGTAACTGTTTAATGCCTGAACAACATAATTGTTATCATCATAAATCTTACCCATTTCCAAACAGATTTTTGATTGGGTTTCGCCGTCATTGATTTGTTGTGCTCTGACTAATGCTCTATGGAACATATCCATTGCTTTTGCAGGATTGTGTGCAAATACATGCTTTTTAGCCTGTATAAATAATGATTTGAGTTCATTATCTTCAGGGATAATAGTTACCTGCGGTTTCGGACGTTTTTGAGGCGCCGGCTTTGGAGGAACGTAATCATTGATTGGTGAAGTTACATGTTGATTTTGTTCAACAATAGGCTGCTGATGATATTCTACCGGCTGGTGGATTGGTTCGTATTGTGTTTGATAATTTGTTACTTGTTCTTCCTGAATAGATTCAGTTGGTATTTGGTCTGTTTCCTGTGCTGCTTTAGCTTCTTGTTCCGCTTTTGCTTGTTTTGCACGTTTTTCTTCTTCGCTTTCAGGGAACTTAACTAAAAATGCTTTATTAATTTCACCGTCGTTATAGTGATAATTGATTCGTTGTAAAAATAATGCATCCAGCCATTTTGCAACAACTACTGATTTCTTGTTTAAAGTTTCCGAAATATATCTGTCCAAAATATTGGCTGCATTCATCAAGTTTGTTTGAACAAGATTGATAGAAGGGGCTTCCCCTTTTGTGTTTGCTTCAATTTCTTGAAGGTAGTCTTCTACTTCTTCACGCAAAATGTCAGGAGTACCAATTGCAGAAATAGTGCTTCTAAAATCTTTAAGTATTTGAGCAATATTAATCTTGTTGCTGGTAGCAGCACTTGGCCGGCTGTCCGGTACTGCTTCAGGTCTTGGTGCATCTGCTTCATATACTTGCGGTTTAATAGGTTCCTGTACGGCAGGTTTATCCATAGATACAGGCTGAGCAGTTTGTACAGGCATTGGCTGCGGACGTACAGGCTGAGGATGTATTGGCTGCATTCCTTGCGTTACAGGTCGTGCAGGCTGAGGACGAGGTGCAGGTTGAGATTTTTGTACCGGTTGTTCTTCCGGTTCTGCTTTACGCGGTGTCGGTCTTGGCTCGATATGACGACGCACAGGACGTTGTTGTTTTACAACATCAGATGCTTTTCCTCGTGCGATAGTTTTTGGTTGGTTTTGTTGATTCTGCGGGTTTTGTTGCTGTCCGTTTCTGCCGCTGTCTTGCTGCAAAGAATCCTGAGTCTTTTGTTCAGACTCCTCTTCTCTTTTATATCCCTGTGCCATATAAGGTCTAGGGCCTATTGGATTCATCGCATTATACACTTACAAACCGTCCTTCCTAGAAAGATTATCGTCAATTATACCATTTAGTTTAACCTTTCTACAGCGAAATCATACTTTTGTATGAGTTCACTATGGTATATAATGATTTTTCTTATAAAGTCATGATGTTTGTTAAGACATGTTAATAATTATATTTTTTATATAAAAAATACCTGGTCGGGTAATATACTATCCTTTATGACTATAATTTAATTTATATGTCAGATTAATAAGGAGAGAATACTAATGATAGGATTAGAAGAAATTAAAGTAGTTATTGTCGAAGATTTTAAACTTACAAGGGTTGGGCTGCGTTGTGCACTAAATGAAAACAAAGATATAAATGTTGTAGGAGAAAGTGAAACAGCAATAGAAGGGTTACGACTAATTGAACAACTGAAACCTCAAGTTGTACTTATGGATTTAGGACTCCCGGGGATGAACGGAATCGAAGCCATTATAAAGCTTAGAGAAACAAATAAAGATGTTAAAATAATTGCTTTAACTTCTCATGATCGGGAAGAAGAAGTTATTGCGGTTCTTAGTGCCGGTGCGAACGCATACTGTCTGAAAGATATTGATCCTATCAAATTATCTGATGTAATAAGGGATGTCGCAAACGGGGTTTGCTGGCTTGATGCAGAAATTGCAGAAAAAGTGTTACATTCATTCCCTAAACAAGATAAAATGATTTTATTAAATAATAAGTCACAAAGCGAAAATCAAATTCCTCTGACAGAAAGAGAATACGAAGTTTTAAAACATCTTGTATCAGGAAAAAGTAACACGGAAATTGCCAAAGAACTTATTGTAAGTGTGCATACCGCAAAAGCACATGTTTGTTCAATTCTTCAAAAAATGTGTGTAAATGATCGTGTTCAAGCTGCAGTAAAAGCGGTCAAAGAAGGGATTGTTTAAAATTTGATTATACTCTATAATTGTGATGAGCCGAATAATAACGGTTCATCACAAGAAGGGAGTTATAAGTATGGATTTAATAGAAACAAGAAAAAGTGTCAGACAATATTCAAATAAAACAATACCTGATGATATCCTAAAACAAATTTTGAATGCCGGACGGCTTGCACCTTCTTGGATGAATTCACAACCGTGGCAGTTTATTGTTGTCAAAAGTCAGGAAACAAAAGACCTTTTATGCAAACTTTCAAACAATCAGCCGCATGTAAAAATGGCAGATACTGTAATTGTCTGTGTTGCAGATAATAATGCCTGGTCAAAGGAAGTTTTCGGCAAAGTGCTCAAATCCAGAGGGATGAAAGATGAAGCTGTCGATAATATTATGACTATACCTGTTTATTATCCGCCGATTTTAGGAGAAGAAACAACCCTGCTGCGTTCTGTAGAACAAATTACTTATGCTATTGCTTATATGACACTTGAAGCAGAAAAACAAGGAATAGGCTGCTGTGTAATAGGGGCTTTAGGTAATGAAGTTACAAAGTTTGTTCCTGATATTTATAATGAGGTAAAAGCAAAGTTAAATCTTAATGATAAACATTGTATTATTTCAATGCTTACGTTGGGATATGAAAAAGAAAAACAACCCGCAAATAAACTCCGCAAAGAATTTGATGAAGTAATATCTTTTGAAAAACTTGGATGTAAATTCTAAAATTAAGAATAATTTTTCAATGTTTCATCAATAAGAGTTTTCATTTCGCTAACAAGATTTTTAGGAGAAAGAACCTCACAGTTTTCACCATAACGCATTAATCTGTGTAAAAGTTTTGTTTTATCTTCTAATTTATTTGCGATTACCAAATCTCCGTTACTGTTTATTTTTAAAATTTGTTCGTGTTCTCTTATTTGATACTTTTTAGCAAGTTTACCTTTAAGTTCATAAACTGCAGTCATAGGTAAAAATACATTCTTGGTTTTTTGAGGTAATATTTTAATTTGTTCAACATTATCAGGAGATAATTCTTTAGAATTTTTACCGTCAAAAATAATTAAAGACAGCCTGTCTTCTTTTATAGAAATATCTATAGGATCACAAGTATACGACGTATTATCATTAAAAAATATTTTGACTTTTTGTGATAGTAAACAAGCTTTTTCAAAATTTTTAATCTTACTATCTTTTATGACAGAAGTTGTAACAGGATTTATTGGACGTTCTGCGCGTTTGATAATCTTAGTTACGAGTTCTCCCATTTTTTCTGATAATTTTTGAAGTTTCATTTTTTCACAACAGTTTTTTAATTCCTGAAATAGAGAAATTTCACTAGAAGTAAATACTCCGCATATAGGGAAATTAACTATTGTATATTTATTATTTATTTTTTTGATATCAATGCCGCAATATCTGCAAGTATTTATGTACTTACTCATTACAAAGTTTGAATGAAATTCATTGTGATAAAGGTCGTAATACTTTATTAAATCTGTCATTGAAAGATCTCTTTCAAATAACAATTGTAGAGTATACAAAACCTTTAAAGATGCAGCATTTACTTTTGATAAACTTTTAGTCATACTGTTCCCTCATACTTTGTAATTTTTCTATTAATGTTGTCTTAATTCCTTCAGGAGAGAGGACTACACAGTCCGGACCAAAAGATAATACACGTTGGAGAGCAATAAAATCAGTGTAATATGCACCGCGAACGGTTGCCATATCTCCATTAGTATTTACAATTTCTTCATTGGTTTCCAGAACATAATCTTTGTAGTTGTTTAAGTTAAATTCAACTATTGTATCATTTGTATCAATATCATCACTTCTTAATTGTCTTACAAGTACTTTCTTTAATCTTGAGAAATTAAGGAAGGTTCTTTTCCCAATGGAATGATTGTAGCAATAAATGTATAGTTTATCACTTCTAAAACCAAGTTTTTCGATGGTTATATCGTATTCAATATCTTTTGTATTTCCTGCCAGATAAGAAATGGTTAATCTTGTGTGTTTTCTAGCATCAGCAAGAAGTTCTTGTATTAATTTCTTATCAAGTCCTTTTAATATAGAAATACCTCTTAGGTATTCTTTTATATTTTCATCAGATATTAAAGTTGTAATTTTTTCAAATAAATAATCATATTCTAATAATCTATCAATACTTAAATTTTTATAAATACCTTTATATATTTTTGATAAAATTTGAGCTTCATCTTCAGAAATAGATAATTGGAATGGGTTTGATCTAAGAATATAAGAATTATTTGTTTTCTTGGTTGCTTTTGAAATTTCACAACCTATATATTTTAATGTATTCAAATCAATTCTTATTGTATCAATTGAATACTCACGATTTACAATATTACTTTGAATTAAAAAATCTTTTAATTCTTCAAAAGTACAAGGCTTAATACTCAGCATTGCAAGAATAACTATTGCCCTGACACCGGTTAGTGATATTTGTCTGGGATTACATTGTTCATCAAATTTAAACATGGATACCTCTTTTTGTTATAATAAGATATCACAAAAAAAATTAAAATCCTACAAATTAATAACTATTTTTTTTATTTTTTTACATAAAAGAGGGCGGACCGCCCCGCCCTCTACCACGTAAACCGTCTCCGGCAGTGGTATTGTATATAACGCAGAGAAACCAAACATCAAGCACCTCCGAGAATTCATCTCTCAAATTCCGGGACAGAGTTTATTATCAATTAACTCTTTGTCATATTTCTGACAGACCGGCTGAAGCCATCAAGACTTGCAGGTCAGATTTATTGATATCGATAAACTCTGAGCTTTCTGGATATAAATCATCTCCTTTCAAAAAACAATTTAGTATCAAACTATTTGATTTCTAAGCGTTTCGTTTTACTCTCTTCTATTTGTTGTTTTGGAATACAAACAGTTAATACTCCGTTATTATATTCAGCCTTACTTTCACTTACTTTTATGGGCTGGTCAAATGAGATTGTTCTTTGATATTTACCGTATCTGAATTCACAGGTATGATATCGTAAGTTTTTTTCATGTTCTTCTTTTTGTTCGTTTTCTTCTTCTATTTTGGCTGATATAGTCATAAAATCATTATCTAATTCTACCTCTATATCATCCTTCTTGACTCCGGGAAGCTGAACTTTCACTTTATATTCTTTATCTGACTGTTTAACTTCTACGGCAGGACGCCAAACAGAATTCTTTTTGAGAGAAAGCGGGTTAGAAAACATCGGATTTAAAATAGTATCACGTAAAAAATTATTTAATTCATTATGGATATTGTCGAAATATAATTCAGGTTCTCTTAATATTAAATCATGTTTCATTGATTTCTCCTTTCAACGGATATTTATAAGATACAATTATTTTAAAAATTTTACATTAGACCTATAAGCTATTTAATTACATTATTTATTAGCGTATAAGACAATAGCATTTTTTCTGATATTCTAAAATACTCATTATTAATTGAAGGAGAGTAATTTTATGAAAATGTTGTTTTTTGATTATAGAGATTCCGAAAAAAGATATTTTGAAACGCATGCCTGTACTGGGTTTGATATAACGTTTTTTACGAATAACTTAAATGAAAATACAAAACTTACAGAAGAAGAGTTTAATGAAACTGAGGTTATCAGTGTATTTGTATCTTCACAACTAACAGAAAAACTAATAAACAAATTTAAAAACTTAAGAATTATTGCAACACGTTCTACCGGTTATAACCATATTGATTTAGAAACTTGTGCAGACAGAAATATTGCTGTTTTAAATGTTGATGGATATGGAAAATATTCTGTAACACAATATACAATATGTGTAATGATTGCTCTTATAAGAAATATTGTACCTTCAATAAAAGATTTTCAACTTGAAAAAATTATATTTGATAACTATACAGGGTATGACCTTACTGAAATGTCTCTTGGGGTGATTGGGACAGGTTCTATAGGTGCATCTGTTTGTAAAATTGCAAATCTTTTTGGGATGCACATATTGGCTTACGATTGTAAAAAAAATTCTGATATATTAGATTTTGTAGAATACGTAACTCTGGAAGAACTTTATAAACGTTCTAATATAATTACACTTCATATCCCTTTTATCCCTGATGTTTATCACATGATTTCTAATAAAGAATTCGAAATGATGATGGATGGAGTTTATATTATAAATACATCAAGAGGGGAACTAATTGATAATGCTGCATTATATGAAGCAATTCAATCAAAAAAAGTAGCCGGAGCAGCTCTTGATGTTTTAGAATGTGAAAATCTCAATATGTATCCTGATGACTTTTTAACAAATATAAAAGATGCAACTTGTGATTGTTTAAGCAGTGCAATAATTAACCAGAAACTAATGGCAGAGCCAAATATTCTTGTAACCCCGCATACTGCATATAATACATTCCATGCTGTTAATACAATTCTTGAAACAACGTTTTCTAATATAAGAGCATGTATTTCAGGTAAGTGTACGAATCGAATCGTATAATTTGTTAAATACGGTTTTCCAATCTTCATTTTCGTTTTGTTTGAATAATCTGACAGAATTATACCATTCGGTTGTTTCAGTATTGTCAAACCATCGCCAATCAGCGCAATATGGCAATATCATAAATGTTTTAACGCCCATTGCTCCGGCAAGGTTTGCAACGGATGTATCTACAGTAACAAAAACATCAAGGTTCATCAATGCTGCAGCTGTATCATCGAAATCTTTAAAAGTAGAGCCCAAGTCTGTTAAATTTGAATATTTTTTATAGTTATTAAGAGACGGGTTTACCTGTAGAGAATAAACTTCAGCGTTATTATTGTTAATAATATCTTCAAAAAGTTCAACGTTCAGTGTTCGGTGAATAGCTTCTTTTAGACCTATACCACCTGCTTCCCAGCATATACCGATTTTTAATTTATTTGTATTAAAATATTTTTCTTTATATTCTTTAATTTTTTCTTCATCTGCTTTTAAATACCCTTTTGGAAATGGAATTTCATTGAATCTTTTTTTTAGATAATACGGAGTATTAGCAAGAAATACCGACTTATCATAAATAGGAAAATTTTCACTGATTGGATAATATTTTATATTTTTTAAATCTTTAAATGAACGTTCAAATAATGTTATAATTGATTCATTTATCATTAATTTAACCTGTTTAAATATTTTGGCTAAAAAAGGCAGGTATCTTATAAACATGAGTTGATCGCCAATTCCTTGATCTCCGAAAACAAATAATACTTTATCTTTACAGTCTTTTTCTCCCTGCCATGGACGCTTGAATTTAGTCAGCCATTTGAGAGTATAAACGTTGTCTGTATCAGGGCCGAATTTGACGTAATATTTGTATCCCATAAATTTTCTTTGTGAAAGATAATATTTTGCCTGAGTAAATACAAACCCGTGTATTTTGGATTTCAGCCTGCGGAGTTTTTGAATATAGTAATACGCTTTTTTATTCTCGTCAGGCGTTTTGGAATAACTGATGGCCAAACTTAAATATGCTGCTTCTTTATTTCCATATTTTAATAATTTTCTATAGCATTCTCTTGCTTTTTCTTCATCTCCGTACAAAACTTCATATAATAATGCTAAATTTGATAAGGCATCAGGTGAGCCAGGCTCTAATTTTAAAATTTGTCTTGTATATTCTTCACTTTCTTTAAATTTACCGATTCTTAAAGATGCTTCCATTAATTTTGATAAAATAATTTTATCGAGCGGAAATAATTTAATTGCTTTTATACCGTATTCATAGGCTTTTCGATAATAGTGTTTTGAATTTTCACCAATAATTAAATATGTAACAAGTAAAGTCCTGTATAATTCTTGTGTTCCTTCCAACTCTACGGCTTTTTCAAGATAGGGTACAGCTTCTCTATATTTTTTTACACAATATTTTGAAATACCCAGATATGAAACTAATTTATCTGATTGAGAAAATTTATAGGCTTTACTGAGATATTTTTCGGCCTTTTTATATTGAAAGCAGTTAAAATACAGTAACCCGAGAAAAGAAATAATAGATTCGTTATCGGGGTCTTTTTTTAATAAATTCTTATATATTGTTTCAGCTTTTTTATACTCTCTTTGTTTTGTATATTCTAAAGCTTTTTTTATCTCTTCTACTATTGCCATAGGCTTATTTTATCATTGATGAGTAATTTTCGTCAATTCTAAAGCTATTCTATCTATTTCATGAGTCCAGATGTTTTTTTCTGTTTGCTTAAATATTTTAACGGAATCGTACCATTCTGTTTTATCAGTATTGTCAAACCATCGCCAGTCTGCATAATAAGGTAGAAGTAGAAATGTTTTAATTCCCATTGCTCCTGCAAGGTTTGCAACCGAGGTATCAACAGATATCATAATATCCATATCTTGCAGTGCAATTGATGTATCATAAAAATTATTAAACGTTTTACCTAAATCCTTCATATTGAATTTTAAATAGTCACTGCTTGATGGATTTACCTGAAAAGAATAAATATCCAGGTTCATATCAAACAATTTCCTAAATTCATTTATATTTATTGTTCTGTGAATAGTACTTCTAATATCCGCATTTCCGGCTTCCCAGCATAATCCTATTTTAAGATGGTTATTATGCAGAAGTTTTCTTTTTATATAGCCTGATGATTGAGGTATATTTGAAAAATCCATTTTTAAATAGTACGGCAGTTTAGATAAAGCTGCGGAATAGTCATATTCAGGGATATCAGTTACAAATTCTATTCCGTTAAAATTTTCTTTAAACAGTTTTATTAGCTGCGGGCAAGCATTAACTATAACTTTTTTAAACTTATTTTTAAGAAACGGCACATATCTCATAAACATAATATGGTCGCCAAATGCTAAATCCGGATAAACAAATATTGTTTTATCTTTATGAACTTTCCCATCCCAAATATTGGTAAGTTTTCTGACATCACTGGAGTCATTTTGTTTAATATAATACTTATAACCTTCTTTAAATTTCCGCTGTTTAAAATAATTATGAGCGATACCAAGAATAATTGTTTCATTTCCGGGGTATGCTTTTAATGCTGTTTTAAATGCTCTTAGTGCTTTATTATAATTTCCGGATTTAGAATAACTTATTCCCAAGTCGTAATATATTGATTTAATACCGCTGTTTTCTAAAGCTTTTTTATAATATTTTTGAGCTTTTTCTTCATCACAATAAAGGAATTCCTGAATTAACCCCATCTGTGACAATGTTTTCCAATAGTTATTATCCAGTTTTAAGGCTTTGCAGCAAGCTTTTTCGCCTTCTTCAAATTTTCCGCTGTATATACAAGCAACTGAATAATTGACATAAAATTCTTTATTTAAGGGGAATTTTTTTAATGCGTTCAAAGAATACTTATATGCCATATTAAGATATTTGCTTTTTCCGGTATAAACCAGATTAGAAAGTGCCTGGGTTATTTTTTCGTAATACCGGCAATCGTTATTATCACGAGATATCAGTTCAGTATAATATGGAATGCATTCTTCATATTTTTGCATCATAAATTTACTCAGAGCTACACCTGAAAGAATTGAATCATTTTGGGAAATTGAGTATGCTTTTTCAAAAATAGTTTCTGCTTTTTGAAATTCTTTTGTTGAAATATATAGAAATCCTAAAAAACTTAGTAATGTTGGATTATCGGGGTTTAATTCCAACGTTTTCAGATATATTTTCTCTGCTGAATTATAATCTTCATTTTTTACAAATTC
>CALUXY010000009.1 GCA_944324855.1 Candidatus Gastranaerophilales bacterium
TACCATATTAGTCTCCTTTCGTTTTCTAGTTTCCTAAAAAAGTATCAGTTAGTCTAATATGTGTTGGAACTAGGACATTATTGAGTAATTTTAGTTACATTAATCGCTTTTCATCATTATCCATAGCTTGTTTGAGAGTTGATTTTAGGTATGTTTGATATGGCAGACCTAATTTAGCCGCAATACGTTTTGCTCGTTTAATCTCAAATTCAGACCAACGGAAATGCACGTTAACATTCTGTTTTAAGTTGAGGATACTTTTTTCTGCTTGATCTTCAAATTCTAAAATCATTTTTTCTTCATCTGCAGATGGAAAATAATCACTTATTTCTGCAATACCAAGATTGGGAATGTTGGTTGTTGATTTATTCATATAAACCTCCGTAACTAAATGCCGTTATTAATAAAATATCTTCTTTTTTTAAGTATGTGTAATATACCATGATATTTAATTCTTGACTGTATGCTTCAAATCTATTGTAATCTTTATTATAAAGTTCTGTCGTTTTTGTAAAATAAGCCGCAATAGCCTGTTGCGGTGTTATCAAATGTCTAATATACATATGATAATCATATTCTTTTGTCAATTCATTATAATCAAGTTTAACAATAAATTTTTTACCTTTAATTTTAAAAATTTGATACTTATGTTTCATATATTTATTTTAACATATTGTGTACACATTTGCAACACATAATTGCATTAATAAACGCATTACAATATAAAAACATTAATTATTTGACCTGTACAGTAATGACAATAATTTATTTGCCCCTAATCACTTCTTTTAATGACAAATAATATCTTATATTGTATAATTGTTATACAGATTTTAAAGAGAGGATGAATTTTTGACAACTACAATTGCAGTTACCGGAAAAAGCGGAAGCGGAAAAACGACTATTGTAAAGTCTTTTTTAAAGATTATAAACGAATATTTTCCCGAAAAATCAGTTTTAATTTTAGATAACGATTTATCCAGTGAATTCGGTCATAGTTACGGTCTGGACATCAGAAACACGATTTACGGTATAAGAAGCGGGAAACATGAATACAAAACCGGGATTCCGCAGCATATGACAAAACAGGAATATGTTGAATGGGCAATGGAAGATATTATTTATACATTGAACGACACAACAGATATCCTTGTCTCCTGGTTTATCGGGTCAAAAGACTGCAGATGTCCTATTACGGCACAAATTAATGATGCGGTTTTAAAAGTTATTCAACGGTATGATTTTGTTATTTTTGACTGTGAATTTGATTTAAAATACTTGAACCAGCTTGTTGATATTGATATAGATTTAACCGTTATTGTTGCAAATCCGACCGAAGAATCTATGCAGCTGGCAAAACGTATTGAAGAATTCTCTTCAAAATATGCAGCCGGCGGTCAAATGGGAATTATATTAAACAAAGCCCAAAACCAGGATATGACGGCAATCTTAGATTTGTTGAAAAAATATGAATTGGATGTTCTGGGTGTTGTTCCATTCGATGAATACCTTGTGCATCATTCTATCGAAAAAGATTCATTAGTTGTCCAAAATGCAATAAAAGAGTTTTATTACAGACTCAATTTACCGCAGGTGATGTCATGATACTGGATGGAAAAACATTATCAAAGAAAATTCTGGAAGAAATAAAGGTTGAAGTTGAAAAACTGGATAAGAAACCTCATCTTGCAGTAATTCTTGTAGGTGATGACCCTGCAAGCCGTATATATGTCAATAATAAAAAGAAAACAGCTTTAAATATCGGGATTAATTCAACTATAATAGAACTTCCGAAAGACACTGAAGAAAGCGTGTTGATTGAATATATACAACGTTTGAATAATGATGATGATATAACCGGAATTTTGGTTCAGATGCCGCTGCCAAAACATATAAACAAGGATAACGTTGTATGTGCGATTGATCCTAAAAAAGATGTTGATTGTTTTACGCCGGAAAACGTCGGGAAACTGGCTTTAGGGATGAAGCCTTATTTTTATCCCGTAACACCTCAGGGAATACTTATAATGCTTGATTATTACAATATTCCAATAGAGGGACAACACGTTGTTGTTATCGGACGTTCCAATATTGTCGGCAAGCCGATGGTGCAAATGCTGCTGCAGCGAAATGCAACAGTTACTATTTGCCATTCACATACAAAAAACCTTGATGACATAATAAAAACCGCTGATATAATCATTTCAGCGGTAGGTAAAAAAGTTGTAAGATGTAAGATGGTTAAGTATAAATCTGTTCTTGTTGACGTCGGTATATCAAGAGATACCAACGGCAAATTAACCGGCGATCTTAACTTTTCGGATTTTAATGATATAAATGAAATTTTAGATTTTGTTGAAGCGTTTTCTCCTGTGCCTGGTGGTGTGGGACCTATGACAATTGCGTCTTTAATGCTTAATACTCTATGCCTCGAGCATACCCGTATCCTTAGTCGCATTGCCAAGAGTAGTTTTGAGTGATTCTGATTGAGCATTCAATTCTTCAAGCAGAGTGTCGTAAGTTGTTTGCATCAAATCATACTGCATATCGAGCTCTGCATACTCATCAAGTTTTTCCGGGTCGTAATTAGGAACTTTTAATTCTGCATACTTATATGCTTTACTTGCAGAATCTACAGTAGATCCTGAATAGTTTATAGTTGTTCCCTTATATTTAACTTCTTCCCCGTTTAGAACTTTATCTTCACATGTATCGTATGCATCTGTCCATTGCTCTTCAGCTTTTGTTTGTTTAGATAATTTAGCAGACATAGACTCGTGCAAATCCGCCCATTTGGTTTGCTGGAGTTGATTATAGCTTATCTGCGATTTAACAGATAAGTATTGAGCTAATAATGCTGATACGTCTGCCATTATTTAGTCCTTTGATTATACATCTTACATACATATAAAGTATATATTATTTATGTAATTTCAAAGAGATAGTTTTTTGTTACAAAAGTTAATAAATGTGAAGAGAAAAATCTGTCATTGCTGTACATGTTAAATAATTAGTTACATTTTACTTAAGAATAAAAGGCGTTACTAATAATGACATCAAGTAACAAAAATTTAATTTCTCGTACACTAGCAACAAGAATGATGGCTTGCATAGAAGAATATGAAGCAATCAAACGCAAAGAAAGTAAACAATTTAAAACAGTAATGGAATTTTGCAAATTTCACAAGTTTTCTCATCAAAACTTTATGAAAATATATCATCATTATCAATTCAATCGTTTAAGAAAAACAAAAAAGAAGAAAAACAAAGGATAATAATGTCAAAAATAGGAGAATTAGCACATATTGATTTGCATCAAATATCTAAAGGAATAACTATTGCAGAACCAGATAAAATGTATTATTTATTAGGAGTTATAGATGATTATACCAGCAGTATGTTGGGTATACCCTGCCCAACAATAATAATAAATGGTAGACTTTAGTCTACCCACTGATGTTATCTACATGGTTAAAGGTGCAGGGTGATAATTCGTGTCAACGGTAATATAAATCCCGCAATTGATTACTTTATAAATATTGATTTCTATTATATAATTACTTTGTTATGGCAAAAGATGAAGTTTATACCTGTATATTTGGCGGTGGTGCTGTTCGTGGATTTGCTTACGTTGGTGCGGTAAGAGCGTTACATGAGTTAAAAATAAAATATGATACAATTGTAGGCTCTTCTGTTGGTGCTATTCTTGCAGCTTATGTTGCTGTCGGCTATACTTATGAAGAAATTAAAGACATATTTATTAAAGTAAATTTTGAACTTTTCAGGGATATTCATTTTAGCCTTGGCAGGGATTTTGCACTAAGCAAAGGTGAAATTTTTACTCAGTGGGTAAGAGAAAATGTTGAGAAAAAGTTTTATGGCAAAGCTTACAAAAAAGGGAAAAATAAACCTGTCACATTTGCAAATTTAGAAAAAAATCTTTTGATATACACTACGGATTTAACAAAATTCAGGTGTGAAGAATTCTCTAAACAAGAAACTCCTGATTTTGAAATAGCGGAAGCCGTAAGAATTTCTTGCAGTATGCCGGGGTTAATGACTCCGGTTGATATAAACGGGAAAAAACTCGTTGACGGCGATTTGTTGAAAAGTATTCCTTTGTGGAAACTTTCAAACAACTTAAAACTAGGTGTAAACAGAATACTTGAATTCCGTCTGGAAGGTGAATACGAAAAAGTTGACAATAACGCAATTGATTTCTTTAACGCAATATACAGCTGTATGACATCTGCGGCAACCGACCATATTATATGCTGCTACGGAAACAGAGATGATTATGATTATATAAAAATCAATACTGGAAACGTTATAATCCTTGACCTTAATATGCCGGATAGTATGCGGAATAAGCTTATTGATTTAGGGTATGAGCAGTCAATGCATTATTTTACAAAAACTCTTGTGAAGAAAAAACATAAATTAATCGGTTACTATGAATTAATTTTTAAAATTCTTATGAGTATTCTTGATTTTGTAAAGGCTGATAGTATATCGCAAGCAAGGTTACTCTTAGGTGAGTTGTATATTATGCTTGCTGATATTAAAGATGTTCTCTCTGTTTCTGTTTATAACCGGTTAAAAATTTTTAAAGATGAATTTCTTGAATCATCAAAAGGCCGTTCTTGGCTTGGCAGACCAAAATTCAAAGACAAAAGAAAATTGATAAAACTTTTAACACGATTAATTTTTGAGGTTAATTCAAGGATTAATAAACTCAATTTAACATTAGATAAAATAGAACTTTTGAAGCCTTAAACCTCTGCCGGTGTTTCATCTTCTTGTTTTGTCGGGGAATCCATTGATTTTACCGAAACATCTATTTTGTCTGCAAATAATTTTCTTAATTGGCTCATAAGTTCATTTGATGCCGAAACCCAGAACATAGATGCTGTCAAAATTCTGTCATTTGATTCTAATACGTTGAATAGTACAGGGTCAGAGCCATGGTGAGATGCCAGAATATTTTTTATTGCACAGAGTTCTTCATACTTTAATTCTTCTTTAACTGTAATTGTTACAAGATTAGAATTTTCTACAGGTTTTACGTTATCAATTAGAACGCTTGTCTGTTCTTCATCTCTATGCTGAACTTTTCCTGAGATAATTACTTTTTGTTCTGTCTGCAAATATTCTCCGTACTCTTGAATTGTTTTGTTAAACGCAACAAGTTCGACTTTACCTGTCAAATCTTCAAGTGTCAGGAATTTTATAAATTTTGACGGGTCTTTTTTGGTCGGAATCTGGCGTGCAGTTGTAATCAACCCGCATATTGTGACCGGTGTATCATTCGGTTTTTCTTTTAGTTCCGAAATCTTATGTGTCATTAAAAACGGAAGTTTATCTCTTATTGAAAACAGAGGGTGCGATGTGACGTAGAATCCCAAAAATTCTTTTTCAAACATTTGTATTTGTTTATCGTCAAATTCTTCATCAGAGCCGCCAAGCTGAAATTGTGATGATGCAAAGCTATCATCTTCAGGCAGTGCTGCAAATAAACTTACCTGTCCCATTTCTCTGGCTTTAGCTTCTCTTGCTACAGAAGAAATAATGTATTCCATATTTTCTAAGAGTTGTTTTCTGCTTTTTTCAATTGTTGAAAAAGCTCCGGCTTTTATCAAACCTTCCAATAGTCTTTTATTAACATATTTTGAATCAAGGCGTTTACAAAAATCAAATATATCTTTGTATTCTCCGTTTTCTTCACGCTCTTGAATAATTGCTTCAACAACACCTTCTCCGACCTGCTTGATAGCAGCAAGTCCGAATCTTATATTGTGTCCGTCAGGAGAGTATTCCAAAAATGACTTGTTAATATCCGGGGGAAGAACTTTTATGCCGTATTTTTGGGCTTCTTCAATATATGCCTGAGTTTTATCCTGATCACCTGATACACTTGATAACAGTGATGATAAATATTCTACAGGATAATGGCATTTTAAATATGCTGTTTGATATGCAACAAAGGCGTATGCTGATGAGTGTGCACGGTTAAAACAGTATGCCGCGAAGTTTTGAATCTGTTCAAACAGTTTTGTAGCATCTTCTGCTTTCATTCCGTATTTTGCAGAACCTTCAATAAGTTTATCTTTTTGCGCTGCCATAGCTTCAGGGTCTTTGTGCCCCATCATACGGCGAACCTGGTCAGCTTGTCCCAGAGAGTAATCCGCCATTACCTGGAATATCTGCATGATTTGTTCCTGATAAACCATTGTACCGTAGGTATCTTTAAGAATAGGTTCCAATCTCGGGTGAGCATAGGTAATTGCCTGACGTCCGTGTTTCCGTTCAACAAAGTCATCAACCATGCCGGAACCCAGCGGCCCCGGACGGAATAGCGCAACCAACGCACCTAGATCTTCAAATACGTCCGGTTTAAGTTTTTTTACAAGGCTTGTCATCCCTGATGATTCAAGCTGGAATACTCCGACAGTTTCACCTCTTACAAGCATATCGTAAGTCGGTTTATCATCCAGCGGAATATGATTTATATCAACATCAATTCCCTGACATCTTTTAACCAGTTTGACGGTTTTATGAATCATGGTAAGGTTTCTTAACCCCAAAAAGTCCATTTTGAGAAGTTTCAGTTTTTCTAAGATTTCTCTGTGGTATTGAGTGATAATAATTCCGTCTTTAGACGGCTGAACCGGTACAATCTGGTCTAAAGGTTTGTATGAGATAATAACTCCTGCAGCGTGCATACCGATACCGCATTTGATGCCTTCAACACATTTTGCGGTATCAACAAGCCTTTTTACTTCAGGGTCTTTGTCGTATTCTTCTCTTAATTCCATCCCGTCTTGAAGTGCTGCATCAATATTTTTTGCATCGGTCGGAATCATAGACGCAAGTTTGTTGCTTTTTGCGTACTCGATGCCAAAAACTCTTGCAACGCTTTTCATTGCGTTTCTCGGCGCAAGTGTTGAGAAGGTTATAATCTGACAAACCTTGTCTTCACCGTATTTATCTACTACGTAATCAATAACTTCACCGCGTTTATCAATACAGAAGTCCGTATCAATATCGGGCATACTGAAACGTTCAGGGTTTAAGAATCTTTCAAACAACAGGTGGTGCTTGATAGGGTCAAGGTCTGTAATATCAAGTGCGTATGCAACAACCGAACCTGCTGCGGAACCACGCCCCGGACCTACCGGAATATCGTGTGTTTTGGCGTAGTGGATAAAATCCCAGGTTATTAGGAAATATGCGGAGAATCCCATCTTATGAATGATTCCGAGTTCGTAGCGAACACGTTCCATTAATTCTTCCGTAATATTTTCTTCCCCGTATTTCTTTTTTAATCCTTCATTTACAAGGAAATCAAGATAAGATTCCGTATCATAACCTGCCGGGACTTTATAATCAGGTAACGGAGCTTCCCATTTTATCGTTACATGGCATTTTTCTGCTATATCAACCGTGTTTTTTATGCATTCGTCAAATGTTTCAGAATCCATCCATTTGAAGGCATCCCGGAGTTCATCAACTGTTTTTACATAAAACTCATTATTCGGAAAATGAAATCTGTTTTCTTCACTCTTTAATGATTGGGTCTGCATACATAGCAATGTGTCATGCCAGTCCGCATCTTCTTTTTTCAAATAGTGGGAGTCATTCGTTATAACCATTTTGATATCAAGCTCTTTGGCAAGTTTTATCAAATCAGGGTTTGTGCGTTTCTGATCTTCCAAACCGTGATCTTGAAGCTCGATATAATAATCATCTCCGAATAAATCTTTATAGCGTTTTGCAACTTCTTTTGCTCCTTCGTAATCACCGGTTTTTAAGTGACAGAGAACTTCGCCGCCGAGACAGGCTGAGCAGCAGATTAAACCTTTGGAATATTTTTTTAATAGGTCAAAATTAATACGCGGTTTTACGTAGAACCCTTTACAAGCAGCATCAGAGGCAAGTTTTACTAAGTTCATGTATCCGTCATTATCTTTTGCTAATAAAATAAGGTGGTATCTGGGGTTATTGTGCTGATCACGTTCTGTTATATCACCGGTATGGACATAAAACTCACACCCTATTATCGGTTTAATTCCTGCTTCTTTTGCATCAATATACAAATCAAGAGCACCATACATAACTCCGTGATCAGTTACGGCAACTGCCGGCATGTTATGTTCTTTGGCGAACTTGCATAAGTCTTTAATTTTTATTGCACCATCAAGTAAAGAATATTCCGTGTGCAAATGTAACGGTACATACTGAACGCTCATATTTAAAATTTATCACAGACAATTATGTATTTCTGTAAAGAATTTTAAAATCATGTTGCTTGTGGTAAAATTTTAGTCGTGAGAGATAATTTATTTAAAATAAAAGATCAAAGGATAAAGGTATTTAATAAACGGCTTGGGAGAACACAGATTTTCTTTGCAATTTTTGCGCTGTTATTGATTCTCCACCTGTTTTGTATTCAAATTCTTGATGTAAAACATTACCGTGCGAAGGCAAAACGCCAGAGAGCATCAAGTTCATTTATCATGCGCGGGGATATTTATGACCGTAACGGAATAAAACTCGCAACAGATATGGTTTATTATGATGTGTATGCCAGGCCTAAAGACTTTGATGACAAAATTCACACAAAAGAAGAACTTGCTAAAGCCTTAGCTCCTATTTTAAAAATGCAGCCGGCAACTTTGATGGCAAAGTTTGAATCAGATAAGAATGAAAATGTTATTCTCTTAAAAAAGAGAGTCGGCAAGGCTGAACGTGATGCGATTGTAAAACTCTGTTTGAGAGAAATTCCGATAGATAAAAAAAGTATAAGAGTATATCCGCAAGGCTCTCTGGCATCACATATTCTCGGGTATTATAACTTTGATGCCGATGTGTCGGCGGGGGTTGAATTTACGGCAAAAGATAAACTGGAGCATGTTACACAGAAACCTAATATTGAAAAAACTCCTTCCGGAAACTTGATTTATACCTTTTCGACTGACCCTGTTGCAGCAACGGAACCGTTAAAAGGTGAGAATGTTACATTAACAATTGATACGGCAATACAACATATTTGTGAAAGGGAATTGGATCATGCTGTATCAAAATTCAAGGCACAACGCGGTGCCGTCATTGTTATGAATCCTAAGAACGGAGAAATCTTGGCTTATGCGGTTTATCCATTCTATGATCCGAATCATTACAGAGAAGCCTCTATGATTCAGACAAAAAACTGGACTTTAACCGATATTTTCCCGCCGGGATCTACGTTTAAAACGATTACTGTAGCATCTGCAATGGCACTTGGAAAAATTAATAAAAATACCAAGATAAACGATACCGGTAAAATTAAAATCGGCTGGTGGACAATATCAAATTACGATTACAAGCAAAGAGGAGCGCCGGGGATGATTGACCTGGTATATTTCTTCTTGCATTCAAGTAATGTTGGTGCTGTAAGAATTGCACAAACCATGACTTCAACAGAATTCCATGATATTCTGGAAAAATTCGGTTTTGGACATAAAACCGGAATTGATTTGCCGGGAGAGTCAATTGGGCTTTTAAAACCTGCAAGCAAGTGGGATGTGTCTGACCATGCCTGTATGGGTTACGGTTATGGCTCTTCTGTTACTGCAATACAACTTGTATCAGCTGTTTCTGCGATTGCCAATAACGGGGTAAGAGTAACCCCTCACGTTATTAAATACTCTCCGGAAGAAGCTGCCGCTAAGATAAAAAGTGTTCAGGTGATGCCGCCTGAAACAGCAAAAACTGTTACTGAACTTTTGACTAAAAGTATTGAAGCAGGGAATTCCCCTATAAAAATGAGTGATTATTATATTGCTGCTAAAACAGGAACTTCCCGAAAACCGAAAGAAAATGATACAGGATATACCAATAAATTATACACATCAATTGTAGGGTATCTCCCTGCAACTGATCCGCAGGTACTTATATATGTTGTAGTAGATTCCGCACAGGGCGGAGAAATATGGGGAAATACAGTTGCAGCCCCTATATTCAAAGCTATTTCATCTCAGGTTGCAAGTATTATGAACCTGACACCTGATAAACATAATGCACGGACGACAAAGGAGAATATACAAAATGAAACTGGCAGAACTAATTAAAGATGTAGATGTTGTTGAAAAATATAATTTTGAAGATGTTGAAATAACCGGTATTAATTATAATTCTAAAATCACGCAAAAAGGAGATATATTTGTATGCTTAAGAGGTGAACACGTTGACGGGCATAATTTTGCGGCTGATGCTGTTCAAAAGGGTGCTGCAGCTATTATGTGCGAAACAAAACTTGATTTACCTGTTCCTCAAATAATAGTTAATTCTGCGGAGCAGTCTATTGCAGGGCTTGCAAATCAGTTCTATGGTTCTCCTTCAAAAGAATTGAATATGATAGGTGTAACCGGTACTAACGGAAAAACAACTGTTACACACCTTGTACAAAGAATAATGGAATCTTCAGGTGATAAATGTGCTTTAATCGGGACATTGGGGTATAAATTATCATCTGATAGCGAATATAAAGAGGCTAAACATACAACTCCTCAGGCTCCGGAGTTGCAGCATACTTTAAAAGTTATAAAAGATGAAGCTCATATTAAAAATGTTGCAATGGAAGTATCTTCTCATGCTTTAGTTCAAAACCGGGTCGGTTTTTGCGAATACAATTGTGCAGTTTTAACAAACCTTACCCAGGATCACTTGGATTATCATATTACAATGGACAGATACTTTAACGCCAAGGCTATGCTTTTTGAACGTTTAAAAGCAGGTGATGTTGCTGTTATAAACAACGATGATTCTTATGCTGAAAGATTCAAAAATGTTTTAAAAGAAGGGGTAAAACTTTATACTTACGGCGTAAAAAATGATGCAACTATAATCGCACGTAATATTTCTTTCTCTCCTAAAGGTGTATCTTTTGAATGTGTAATTGAAGGAAATGTATATCCGGTTCATCTTTCAATGAACGGTATGTTCAGCGTTTATAACGTTCTGGCAGCTTTAACGGTTGCTTACGCAATGGGATTGAATATTGATAATGCCATAAAAACATTAGAACCTGTTAAAGGTGTTGCAGGCAGGTTTGAAGTAGTCGTTCATCATCCGCTTGTAATTGTGGACTATGCGCATACTCCTGACGGACTGCAAAATGTATTGAATGCTGCAAGAGAGATTACACCTCAAGGCAGCAGTTTGATTTGTGTATTCGGCTGCGGCGGTGACAGAGATGCAACAAAACGTCCGAAAATGGGTGCAATTGCAGAATCTCTTGCAGATAAAGTTATTGTAACTTCTGATAATCCGAGAAGCGAAGACCCTCAGCAAATTATTACTGATATTCTGACAGGGTTCAAATCCGTAAATGATATTACGGTAGAAGCTGACAGAGGAAAAGCAATTGAATTATTAAAAACAATTGCTAAAGAAAATGATGTTGTAGTTATTGCAGGTAAAGGTCACGAAGATTATCAAATTCTTGCTGATAAAACTATTCATTTTGACGATAGAGAAGAAGCAAGAAAAGTTTTTGGGGTATAAAATGAAAACGGCTTTACTTGTCGAACAGCACATGCATGGTGCATTTGGAATTGATTTTAACAAGGCAACTGTTGAAGAAGTAATTTTTGCTGCAAAAGAACTCTTGAAACATGGGATTGGCGGATTTTTCCCGACACTTGTAACCGATTCGGTTGAAAATATCAAAAGGCAGGTTCAGGTTATAAAAGAGGCTGCACAAAATAATCGAAATGATTGTGCAGGCATTTTAGGAATACATCTTGAGGGAATATTCATAAATGTTGAAAAAAAAGGTATTCATAATTACGAACACTTTTTGCCTTTAACCGTTGAAAATTATCAGCAGATTGAAGATGATTTTATTAAAATAGTTACACTCGCTCCTGAACTTGATGAGGGATTAGTTGATTATTTAAATTCCAAAAATATAAAAGTACAGGCAGGTCATTGTGTTGGCGGGAATCTTGAAGATTGCAACGGTGTAACACATCTATTTAACGCAATGAAAGGAATTTCTCACAGAGGTTCTTCTACTGCATTATCAGCATTGATTGATGACAGGTTGTATACTGAAATTATTGCGGATGGTGTTCATTTGAGCGATGAAATAATACGGCTTATTTTTAAATCAAAACCGTTAAACAGGATTATCCTGATTAGTGATGCATTGCCGATTACTTACAGCAGCAAAAAAGCAGCGGTATTTGCGGATGAAAAAATTTACTATGACGGAGTAAAAGCGACCTCGGCTAATGGTACTATTGCAGGCAGTACCACTTTGTTGGATAAAATCATTAAAATTCTCGGGAAAAAAGATTTGTTTTCAGTTCAATTGATTAATAACGTGTACGATTACCATAATCTCTCAATCGACGGCGAAATCGAATGGGATGATGAGTATAATATTATAAAAGTCAGAAAAGGGGAATATTATGCGAAGTGATACAATAAAAAAAGGAGCGGCAAGAGCTCCGCATCGTGCATTGTTGTATTCGACAGGTGTTAGCAAGAAAAATATAGATAAACCTTTTATCGGTATTGCAAGTTCTTTTTCTGATATTGTTCCGGGACATATCGGTATGCGGGATTTGGAACGCCAGATTGAAAAAGGTATACAATCTGCAGGTGGTCAAGCATTTATATTTGGTGTCCCTGCAGTGTGTGACGGATTAGCAATGGGGCATAAAGGTATGCGGTATTCACTTCCGTCCAGAGATTTGATAGCAGATTGTGTAGAAACAGTTACTGAGGCTCATCAACTTGACGGGCTTGTCCTTTTATCAAACTGTGACAAAATAACTCCTGCGATGCTTATCGCTGCTGTAAGATTAAATATTCCGACAGTTATTGTTACTGCAGGACCTATGCTTGCCGGAGAATGCCGGTGTGAAAAAACGAGTTTTATCAAAAGTACTTTTGAGGCTGTAGGGAAGTATAGAACCGGAGAAATTACAGAAGAACAGTTAGCAAATTTAGAAGAAGAAGCCTGTCCTACTGCCGGTTCTTGTCAGGGATTGTATACCGCAAATACAATGGCATGTTTAACAGAGGTTCTCGGAATGAGTTTGCCTGAATGTGCAACATCTTCTGCTGTATCTTCCAAAAAACGCCGGATAGCATTTGATAGCGGATATAGGGTTGTTGAACTTGTGAAAGAAAATTTGTGTCCGCTTGATATTGTAACAAAAGAATCATTAAGAAATGCTATCATTTGTGATTATGCGCTTGGCGGCTCTACAAATTCTTTTCTGCATCTTCTTGCAGTGGCTCATGCCGGTGATATTGAACTTAAACTTGACGATTTTGAAGAACTCACTTCAAAGATTAAACAAATTGTAAAACTGGATCCGACGGCACTTCCTAATATGGTGGATTTTCATAATGCAGGCGGTATATGCGGTTTGTTAAGAGTTTTAGCGGAGAATATTCCGGAATTTAATAATACAAAAGGTGTGACCGGTAAACCTATTAAAGATATTGTAAAAAATGTCTGGTATAGTTCTGATTTGATTCATTCTCCTAATAATCCGATAACAACACAGCCCGGTTTAGGTGTTTTGTACGGTAACATTGCACCAGATGGATGTGTAATAAAAATATCGGGAGTTGATGAATCGTGCTATTATTTTGAAGGTACAGCTAAAGTTTTTGATTCCGAAGAAGAATCAATGGCAGCACTTGAAAACGATGAGATTAAAGAAGGTGACGTTATTGTTATCCGGTATGAAGGTCCGAAAGGTTCTCCCGGAATGCGTGAAATGCTTGCGCCAACATCACTTCTTGTCGGTAAAGGGCTGGGAACAAAGGCAGCTTTAATTACTGACGGACGTTTCTCCGGCGGTACAAGAGGAATTTGTGTCGGACATATTTGCCCTGAAGCTGCAAACGGCGGGAATATAGCTTTGATTGAAAATGGTGACAAGATTGTTATAGATATTCCGAATAGAAAAATTAATGTTCTTGTATCAGACGAAGTTTTATGCGAAAGAAAAAAACATTTACCTCCGTTTGAAATAAAAGTAAAAAAAGGATATCTTGCTAAATATGCAAAATGTGTTCAGGATGCAAGCCACGGGGCAATAATTTAAGGATTTTTAATGACGAATATTAAACCGGGATGTCAAAAATTACAGGCGGATATAACTTCCCTGCAAAATATGTGATACATACTGTCGGACCTGTCTGACAGGGTGGGTACCATAATGAATCGGAACTTTTGAAATCGTTATTGATATAATAAAAGAATATATTGAAGAAAATAATTATTTTGAAACAATAATTTTGATTGATATAAATAACGATGTTATTGAGTTTTATCGTAGAAATTTGTAATTTTTAATAATTGTTTACATATATAACAAAAAAAATTTTTTTTAGGTTTTATTCCTGTAAGGAGGTATAGTATATGTTAACAATCAACAATTATAATCAAATGCAATCTAATTGTAACTCAAGAGTAAAATTTTCAGGTCGCCATAAATTAAATTTGCCTAAATTTCTTCCCGAGGAAAAAGAGCTTGATTTATGTGCTGAAAAATTAAAGCATAAAAAAGACATTATGAAACAATCGTATAGTTATTATAATCCTGGTGAATATGATAGAAATCCGATTGTATCATCGACCTTTAGGGATGAAGAATTATACAATCCACTTTTAGATGAAGTTGTTTAATTAAAATCCTAATTTTTGCTTGTAAGAAATAAGGTTTGTATCCTTTTTTCTAATATAAATAATTCATTATGTTTTCTTGCAGATTTTGGATATTTAACAACTCAACGCATACAACTTATACATTTTGTGCTGTCTGTCCGCAAGTAGAGTCGTTGTATTTATTACTTGATTCGGACAGATATTTGCACAAAGACCGTATTTTACGCATTTTTTATTCGGTTTTGGGACAAGGCTTAAATTTGCAAGTTTTTTATAGGGGCTGTTGCTAGGAATATGTGAAGCAGATAAAATTTTTGTCTCATTATTATTAATTTTATTTTTAATAGCATCGGCAAATTTTATTAATTTTTCGTTATCTGTTGCATCCGGTCTGTTGGTTGCATATTGGTGCATTATTGAATGTTCAGCAACGGTTGAAATTTCACCGATAATTCTGAAATTACATTCTTTAACAGTGTCATACAGTTCAACAAGTGTATCTTCATAAGCTCTGTTTCCATATACACAAACTATAATATATCTTATTTCATTTCTGGAAATAGATTTTATGCGTTCTACAAGTACAGGTACACGTCTACATATGATGGTATAGTATATTGTCAGGGGCTAATTTAATCTTCGTGCAATCAATTTTGGAATCTGTTAAATCTATTTGGGTTTATATTATTGCTCAATTCTGAGCATATTATATCACGGACTTTTTGTGTGCTGCCTGTATGGCTGAATGTTATTTGAATTATATTCATAATCTTTCCTTATTGTGATTATACAATAAATTTATTATACAATTTTAACGCAAAAAATTTTTTTACGTGTTTTCTACCTACTAAGGAGAAAAATATGTTATCAGTATATAATTTTAATAATCATCATAATAATATACAATTCAAAGCTAAGTCTAAAAAAAATAATACAGTTATGCATAATCCAAAATCAACAGCAATATATAGAACTAAAAATGTAAGTTATTTTTATTTTTGTCCTGATATTCTTCAAGAAGAACCTGATAAAAATATTATTTCGTCAACATTTAGAGATGAAGAGTTATTTGATGATAAACGAGATTATGTAACTTCAGGTTACAGATATTATGACGAAGATGATATTAAACCGCTACGTCAATTTAAAGATATTGTTGATTCTGATTATCGTATGGCTAGAGAAAGTGGTCTAACTTCTAAAATCCCGGAAGAGAAAACAGTATATAATACTGAAAATTTACAAAATGTGAGTGATAATGCATTTTGTCTTAATAATCACAAAAATCCGTTTAGATCGATTCTATTTGATAAATGTACGCAGCCTGAAACTAGAAAAAAAATAATAGAAGCTTGTCTTATTACAAATAATGGAGAGAAAAAATTATCTCAAATTCTTACGGATAGTTATGTTGATAAAAACTCAAGATATTCTGTCAACGAAATTGTTGATATCTTTAATGTTGCGAAACTAAAAAAAGTAAATGGAGATACAGTTGTTGATGAAGTTGCTCTTTCAAAAGCTTATGAGGCTTTAAATAGATATCCATCAAATAATAATGATAAAATGAAAACACTGATAAATTTATCAAAAACTAAAAACAGTGACGGAGATGAAGTTTTTTCTAAGTATCGTTATGAAACAGCAAATAATTTATTGTTAGATAAAAAAGAAAAATTTGAGGATTTACCACTGTTAATGGATACGGTAGTTGCTAAATCTGGAAATATTGATTATGATTCATATGATTTTCTTAATAAATTAAGAAAGCGTCCTATGCCGTTAAAGATGGCCGCTGATATTACAAATGCTTGTAAATTAAAAAATGAATCAGGCAGAAATAAACAAAGTTCTGAATTACAAAAAATTGCAACCAGAACAATGTTAAAAAAATTATATAAACCGGATACTACAGCGATTGTAATAAATAATTTAAAGGTTGACAATCCGTATGGAGGTGAAATAATCAGTAGTTATGCGTTACGTTTGCTTAATCATTTGGTAACTACACACAAAAAAGATAATGTAATTATAAAATATACATCATACTGTATAGATAACGATTCTAGCGGCCTTAGAACATTTAACTGTAAGCGCGGCCGCCGAATTTATCGTGACTTATAATTAAAATTATCTGTTAAATTCTATAAACACATTCTTGATTATATCGTATCCTTTTAAGAAGGTTTTATAATCAACCTTTTCTTTTGCTGAATGCATATTGTAAATGTCTGCCAATCCTAAAAGGAACGGACGGAATGTTTCGCCGTTTTTATTTTTTTGATGTGCATAAATATGTGTTTCTGCACCGGCATGGAATGATGAAATTTCGTTTTGTATGCCTAATTTTTCACATGCTCTTGTATGGACTGTTTCAATCCTGTCATCCTCAACTTTTTCAAACGGCGGCAAATGGATTTCAAACTTGATTTCCGCACTTGCCAGTCCTTCATATTTTTTATTGAATTTGTCAACAATTGATTTCATTAATTCTTTCAGTTCATTTTCTTTTTCAACACTTGCACTGCGGATAGAGTAGCAGGCTTTTGCATCCGTATTAATAATATTTGTAGAAGAGCGTTCGTTTATTTCAGTTATGTAATCCGTAGATTTTATACCGTCTGAAACCAATGCACTTACGGCATTTTGAATCCCGCCTGCAATGATTGCTCCGATATTACAAGAGGTTATTACACCTGTTTCATCTTTAAAATAAACCCCTTGAGGCAGGTCATTAACAAGTTCCGCAACAAGTTTTGCCGCATTAACTCTGTTAGTATCCTGAATGTCATTTCCTGAATGACCGCCCATAAATGCTTTTACCGCAATTTTTGCATTGGTATAACTTGCTCCTGAAACCTGCAATTGCGCAAGTTTATCCGCATCGCATACAAGAACATATTTTGATTCAATCTTATCAAATTCAACATGTTCTATACCTGACATATTTGTTTCTTCATCTCTGGTAAATGTAATTTCAAGTCCGCCATGTTGTATATCTGAATTTACAAGTTCTTTGGCAAGAAGAAGAGCTGATGCAACCCCGACTTTATCATCGGAACCTAATGTTCGTTCTTTTGCTTTAATGAAATCTCCGTCTAATTCTATAATTACTGGAGAATTATCACCTACAACATCCATATGAGATGAGAGCATAACAGACTCTTTGGATGAATCTGTTGCAGGAATCTTTATGTAAACGTTTTTATAATCGTCCAATTTATAACTTATACTGTTTTGTTTGCAGAAATTTTCTATCCATTCAATTACTTTTTCTTCGTGTAAAGACGGAGATGGAATTTCTGCTAAATTACAAAAAATGTCTATTAACTCATACTGTTTTCTCAAATCATTAATCTGCACGGAAAAACCTCCTATTTGTACCTTTATTACTGTTTGGATCTATCGGGACTCGTATTGAACGAAGGCACAAAGGGCATCTGCCGACGTACGCTGTTCCGGTTTTATTCTGGTATAACCGTCCGTAAACATGGCAGCATGAAAAGTAAACCCCTAAAAATTTTCGCTTTGGCTTATAATTTGAATTTTCTTCGTTCATACTTTTTAATCTTCTTATCCTTTTTCGCACGTTCTTTCTTTTGTTTTTCTAAAGATTTTTTACTCCTGGGTTTAGTTTTTGTTTCAGGTTTTGGTGTGCTGCAAATACTTATTGTTAAAGGATGTATATATTTATCGCTGAAGTGCGCATAATCAAATATACTGAACCCGTCTAATGATAAACTTCTTAATTCATTAATCTGTTTAATCAAATCGGATTCTGCGCCGTTCATAAATGTTATGAATAAACCGGCATACAATTTTGTCTGCGGAGCTTTGTTATTCAAAACTTCTTTCATCAATCCTGATGCTGTTACAGGGTCACATGTCAAAAATATCGGAGTGAACCCGTCAACATAATTATTTATTGACCAGCGTTTCCAATCCTGCTGTTTCATATCTAACGCCGCTTGACGATTAGGGAAAATAACGGCGGTTAGATTTACATTATTTGAACGGCAGATTTTTGAAACTCGCCTTACAAACTCTGTGACTTTTCCTCTGCGGTATTCGTTCCAAGATTCCCAAAGAGGTTCAAACTGTGTAAGTTCAACCGGGTCAATTCCGTAAATGGACTTAAATTCATTTCTTGCAAAATTTGTATACCCCCAGCTTGATAAGTCACTGCCTGAATACTTAGGATCAATAGCTTGCGGATACCTGATATAATCAAGATTTATACCGTCAGGTTTATATTTTTGTATAATTTCGCATAACAGTTCCAGCAAGAATGCTTGTACTTCAGGGTTTGCAGGATCAATAAAATATCCGTTATGTTCCGCAATAGAAGGTGTAGGTTTATTTTTATCGTAATCTCGTTTGGTTACGTTTGCCCAGGATGGGTTTATTGCAACGATATTTTTCGGATTGCTTGCAGGATTTCTTGCTCCGATATAGAACGTTTCAAACCAGATATTAACCTTTATGTTCCTTTTGTGTGCTTCATGAATCCAAAAATCCAATGCATCAAAATTTTCATAATCAGGATTTACTTTCATAAAACCGCGGCTTTCCATTGTTGTACTAGGAAATATTGTCATGCCGTGATAATATGTTTCAATAAATATCGTATTAATACCTGTTTGAGCCAATGAATCTAATACTTTACAAATTTCTTCCTGTGTTTTAAAAGAAGGACGAATCCATACTCCTCTAAGTTCTCCGTTTTTATAAGGGATGGCTGAAGCTAATGCTGTATTTGCAGATTCAATTGCAAGCTCTGAGTATTTTTTTACGTATAGTTTGCTTTTCATTGCTTTGGCAATATAATTTTCGGCTTTGTTTATATATTCCTGTGTTCTTTCTGCATTGTAACCTGTGTGGGATTGAATATATTTATCTACAATATATTTTACTTCTTTAATTTGGCTCTGTGCACTAAAGATATAACTGTCAGATGTCGTGTAGGCTGTAAGAGTCTTATTGGCTCTATCAACATAGACTTTTGAGCCTACGGTGATATTTTGATTCATCCAGACTTTAGCTTTTCCATGCCCGCTTATAACAAGCCCGTCTTCCGGAATCAAAGAGTCTGCACCGCTGATTTCTGTTACGACATTTCCTTTTACAATTGCTTCTGTTCCAAACTCATTGGTATTTGTTCTAATACCGAAATTTTTTGTATAAACTGCCATCTGGTTAGCGCCGCGGAATCCCGGGAAGTGGCTGTTTCGTTTATTCGTTGCGGTTGTCGGATCCAGCAGGTCTATTTTGTATGAACCCTGGTTCATAAGGACTTCATTCGGCTTTATTTTATATTGAGTGAAAGCATCTTGTGCCCAAACACCCAAGCCAATCATTAAAACAGTTATTATAATTATAAATAAAATCCGTTTTCTCATCACATTCCCAAAGCTATACTAGTAACAATTTAATGATACAACATGTTCTTTGAGTTTAAGTCCTCTAATAGTAGGATTTTATTATAAAGCTCAAGTCCGTTTTGTTCTTGGTAGGCAGATTTGTATGCTTCAAGTGCAAGTTTAAAATTTCCTAATTTTTCATATATTGAACCGATTTTCATGAACCGCTGATAACTGTACGGTGATATTATTCCGGCCGCTTGTTTATATTGATATAGAGCTTTTCTGTAATAACCGCGTTTGTAATAATAGTTTCCGAAAGAAAAACTTGCGTACTGATAATTCGGCACAAGATTTGTTGCTTTAAAAAAGTTAGACATTGCAAGAGTATCCTGCCCGAGCTCATCATATAAAATACCGAGTCTTGTAAAGTAAAAAGGGTCGGAAGGATCCATTACCGATAATACTGAATAACGGTTTAAAAGAGCCTGAATATATTTTTTTCTATATTCCTCATCCGTTATTTGTTCAAAATGATTAAATAAAAGATTAGCCTGGTCTGCTAATGCATTTTTATCAATTTTTGAGTAATCAATAGGAACATCATATTCTATACTTGCAAAATTTACAGCCAAAGACATGTTTGGTATTAACGCTGCAAGTACAAATAGTAATAACTTAATTTTAATCTTGTTCATTGTTATCAATTATATCAAATTTTTATTAATTTTTATAGAGGATTTTATGATTAATCTTATATTTATGACATGTTTTATTATTTTTGCATTATTAACTGCCGCATCAATGCTTATAGCGGGATTTATATTTAGTTATAAATCTCCGGACCGAATAAAATCATCAACTTATGAATGCGGGCTTTCTCCTGAATCTTCCGCCAAAATAAGTTTTAATATCAGATATTTCAATTATTTGATAATCTTTATTATATTTGATATTTCGGCAATATTCTTATATCCGATTCTATCTGTAGAATTTTATTATCTTAAAACTCATGCAGGAATTGTAATTAGCTTTTTGGTATTTCTTTTATTCGCATTATTTATTGCAATATTTAACGGTTTTATCGTAAAGGAGAGAAAGTGAATATTATTATTTCAACAATTGATACAATTTTAAACTGGGGCAGGGCAAACTCAATATGGCCTTTAACGTTTGCCACTTCCTGCTGCGGAATTGAAATGATGTGTGCATCTGCTTCAAATTTTGATATTGCAAGGTTCGGTTCCGAAGTGTTCAGACCATCTCCGAGGCAGGCTGATTTATTAATATGTGCCGGAACAATTACACACAAAATGGCACCTGTGCTCCTGCGACTTTATGAACAAATGCCGGAACCAAAATACGTAATTGCAATGGGGGCCTGTACCTGCGGCGGAGGAATGTTTTCAGGAAAAGATGCGTATCCTGTTGTAAACGGTGTCGACAAAATTATTCCTGTGGATATATATCTCCCGATGTGTCCGCCAAGACCGGAAGCTTTGTTTGATGCTATATTAAAACTCCAAAAAGAAATAAAGAAAGAATCCATATTAACCAGAAAAGAGTTTCTTGCCACTCATGAACTCTTCTTAAAAGAAGAAAACGGTATCTTAATTAGAAAGGATTATGATGAATTGTATTGATATGATAAAAATGAATTTCCCTGATATCAGAATTGATTTGAATAAAGTTGAAACGGATTATCAACTCTATGAAATTCTAGAGTATTTAAAAGGAACTTATGAACTTTCATTTGATATCCTTCTTACAATAATAGCCGTTGATTATACGGATTATGTAGAATTAATTTATCCTCTTCTTTCTACATATCTAAACGAACAGGTCAATATATCGACAAAAGTAAAAAATGAAGCAAAATCCGTGACATCTATTTACCCGGGAGCGTATTTTGATGAATGCGAAATATACGATTTATTCGGGATAAGTTTTACCGGCAATAAAAAACTTAAACGTTTATTTATGCCGTCTTCCTGGATTGGGCATCCTTTGAGAAAAAATTACGAATTGAAAGATACGAGGTTAAGCTGGAATGAATAAAATGACATTAAACTTAGGCCCTCAGCATCCTTCAACTCATGGTGTTTTACGGCTAATTCTTGAATTAGAAGGAGAAAAAGTTATTTCTTGTGAGCCGGATATAGGATATTTGCACCGCGGGATGGAAAAAATTGCTGAATCCAGAAGTTATATTCAGTATCTGCCGATGGTTGACAGGGTAGATTATTTATGCGGTTTTTTCTATTCTTACGCATTCTGCAATGCCGTAGAACATCTGAATCATATTGAGGTTCCGCAGTATGCGAATTATATACGGGTAATGATGATGGAATTAAACCGTATTGCCTCTCACCTTTTGTGGCTGGGAACATATCTTCTGGATTTGGGGGCAATATCTCCTATGTTTTATACCTTCAGAGAACGTGAATCCATACTTGATTATTTTGAAAAGATAACCGGTCAGCGTATGATGTATAACTATTTTGTTTTTGGCGGTGTAAGGCATAATATTCTCTATTTTGATGATGTATTGAATATTGTTAATAATATTTTGTTTAAGATTAACGAATACGAAAATCTGATAACCGATAATCCTATATTTTTATCAAGAACAAAAGGTGTAGGAGTAATATCTAAAACAAAGGCGCTTGATTGGGGATTAACCGGACCTAATTTGAGAGCAAGCGGGATATTAAATGATTACCGGATGAATATGGAAATATATGATGATATAGAATTTGATATTGTTCTAAGTAATGAGGGAGACTGTTACAGCCGATATATTGTCAGAATCTATGAGATGCGAGAATCTGTTTTTATAATCAAACAGTGTATTGATTGGCTTAAGTCTAATAAAGTTATTCCTGATCCTGTTAAATTTTCTCATAATGAATATCAAAAGGGCGAAATTTATTCTTTTGTCGAAGCTCCGAGAGGGCTGACTCTTTGTTATTTAAATTCTGTCGGAGAAACAACTCCTTACAGGCTAAAATGGAGAACAGGGTCTTTTTATTCCACACAGATTTTGAGAGATATTTTGAAAGGTGTATCTCTTGCAGATATTATGGCAATTTACGGTTCACTCGATGTAGTTTTGCCGGAGGTCGACAGATAATGAATTTTTTATTATGTAAATTTATAGAACTTTTAAAGAACTTTAATATTCCGGATTCTATTGGTATTCTTTTATTTTTACCCCTTCCGTTTTTTGTAATAATATCTTTTTTAATTATTACAGTTATATTCTTGGTTCTATTTGAAAGAAAATTACTTGGATATTTTACCCAGAGAAAAGGACCGAATAGAGTTGGTGTATGGGGAATTTTGCAAACAACTGCAGATGCAATAAAACTCTTGTGTAAAGAGAATATAGAACTGTTATCCGCCGATAAATTCCTGTTTACGCTGTCTCCACTGGTTGCGTTTTCTGCAATTATTATACTCTGGTGTATTATTCCCTATAATTCCGAATTTAATATGATAAATTCATCTGTCGGGATTCTTATATATCTTATTGTTTCATCATTCCCGATGTTATTTCACTTCCTTGCAGGATATTCAAGTAATAACAAATATTCAATAATAGGTTCTTATAGAGCACTCGCTTTGACTGCAAGTTATTCTGTCCCTGTTATATTCATAATATTAAGTATTGTTTGTATAACAAGAACAATGAATCTGAATAAAATTGTATTGTTTCAAACTTCATACTGGCTTATATTCAGCAATTTTTTAGGGTTTATTATATTTTATATTTCCTCAATCGCAAAACTAAATCGCTGTCCGTTTGATTTGTCGGAGGCGGAAAGCGAACTTGTCTGCGGATATCATACAGAGTATTCCGGCATGAGGTTTGCAATGTTCTTTCTTGGAGAGTATGCCGAACTGTTTGTTATGTGTATGTTGATTTCCATTTTGTTCTTTGGCGGCTATCTTCCGCCGTTTGGTATTTATCTGTCTAATATCTTATCGGGGAATTGTTCTCTCTGCCGTTATCTTATATATTTTGAACAAACCTTCTGGTTGATATTTAAAACGTTAATAATCATTTTTTCTATAATCTGGGTTAGGGCAACACTACCACGGTTAACACAAAAGAAAGTTCTTGAGTTGTTCTGGAAATATTTAACTCCGCTATCTATAGTTAATCTGATTATTATAATTCTGATGAGGATATAATGATACAAAAATTTTTAGATTCAATAAAAGCAATTATTTTAGGTCTATTGACAGTGTTTTCTCACCTTTTCAAAAGACCTGTTACGGAAGAATACCCTGAGAAAAGGCCCCTGTTAAACGGATTTTTCAGGGGGAAACATTATCTGGAATCCTGTGCCGGCTGCGGCTACTGCAGGAAAGTATGTCCTTCTGATGCTATTACCATTATTAAAAATGAGCGAATTGTAGAAAAATATATTATTGATTTAGGAAAATGTATTTTTTGCGGCAACTGTATGTTCTATTGTCCGTCAAAAAGCATGCGTATGTCTGATAGATTTGAACTTGCGACAAATTTAAAATCAAACCTTAAGATTGAAATAATTGGAAGGAGAAAATAAATGACATTAAATTCCATATTTTTTATACTCTTTTCAATAACGCTTATTCTGTCATCTGTTTTCAGTATGGTTTCAAAGCAGATGATTTACACGCTTTTGTGGGCAATGCTTGTATTTTTAATGGTTGCAGGACTGTTTTTATTACTTGGAGCAACTTATAACTCAATGGTTCAATTCTTAATTTACGTTGTTGCAATTCCTGTTTTGATTGCGGTTTCTATAATGCTGATTAATCAAAGAGGGCAAAATAATCAATTATTTAAAAGGAAATATTCTTTGTGGGTGCTAATCGGAATATTTTTTCTCATCTTGATTATCGGTGAATTCTTATCCTTGAATAATGATTTTTTTGAAATAATAAGGAGCTGTTCCGTTTATGTAAATCCTTATTCAGACTTGTATTCAATTACAAGAAATCTTCTCGGGGTTTATCCTGTATTGCTGCTGGAATTTGCAGCGGGAATTGTACTTACAATTGTAGGACTGAGTTATTATGGGAAATAGTATCTTTCATTGTGTTACAACTTATAATTATCAAATCGTCAGTCTGATTTTATTTTTTGTCGGATTGCTGGGAGTAACGTTATCTCGAAATCTGATAAAGATTCTAATCTCTCTTGAATTTATTATGAATGCGGTCAATCTGCTTTTTATATCATTTGCAAGTTACAAGTCTGAACAGGCTTATCTTGGGTATACACTAGTTATTTTTTCAACAGGAATGTCTGCTCTGGTTCTTTCAGTCGGAATATATTTTGCATATATTCTGCACAAGAAATTCGGCACGATTGACGTGATAAAAATCTATGACAAATATAAGGAAACAGGTAAATGTTAGAAAATTTTTCTTGGTTTATACTTGTACCGGTATGGATATCTATATTGATTATGGGGGCAAGATTTTTGGATTTGCCGTTTTCCAAAAGAAATATTGTCCTTTTATCAGTGTTTTCGACTCTTTTTTCTGCTATTTACTGCGGCATAGGTCTATTCTATACTTTCAATAACTCTCCTGTAGAAATGATGTTTAATTTCTTATCAATAGGTGAATTTCATTTACAACTCGGGATTTACGTTGATATGCTTAATACTCTGACAGGACTTGCGGTATCTGTCATTACCTTTGTTATATATGTTTATTCGGTCTTTTATATGAATAACGAGAAAAGTTTTTCCAGATTCTATTCACTGATGAATCTTTTTAATTCAACGATTCTGGCATTCATATTCAGTCCGAATATGTTTCAAATGCTAATATTTTGGGAAGTGGTAGGTGCAGTAAGTTATTTGTTGATTGGATTCTGGTATGATAAACCAAAAATTTCCTGTGATGCAAAAAGAGTTTTTCTTGTAAATGTAATAGGTGATATTTGTTTATTTATAGGATTTATATCTATTTCGGCATTTGTCATTGCTGTTACCGGGGATAATTCGCTTGCCTCACTTCCGTTTTCTAATTTAAATTTAATAGTTACTTCTCTTTGGGCTGCTACATCACCGTTTTTTTATACCGCAATATCAATCCTTCTTTTGATTGCGGCACTTGTTAAATCTGCCCAATTTCCGATAAATTCCTGGTTGATAAATGCTATGAGTGCTCCGACACCTGTCAGTGCTTTGATTCATTCTTCTACTCTTGTTATGATGGGCGTTTTCTTACTCATGCGTATATTCCCGATTGCTGTATCAAATTTAATCACTGTTAAATTAATGATATCATTAGGAGTTATTACTGCCGTTATTACTTCAATTTCCGCATTGTTTCAAACAAATATAAAAAAGATTCTTGCTTATTCAACCTCCGCACAGTTAGGTTTGGTTATGATTGCTCTCGGATGTTACAACCCGGTTGCGGGAATTGTTTACTTGATATCACATGCTTTTATTAAAGCCTTATTATTCATGTGCGCAGGTATAGTTATTAAAACAGTTAATAATAAAAATATTCTTTTTATGGGCGGTTTTAGAAATAATATCCCTGCTGCGGCAATATGTTTTATCGTCGGTGCAGTTGCATTATCCGGACTTGGATTTTCTGGATTTAGTGCAAAAAGTTTGTTATCCGTATCTTTTTGTACATCGCCTGCCCCATCACTTTTATTTGGTTTTGTCGGTATGCTGACAACGTTATATATATTCAGGCTTTATTTTATTGTATTTGAAAATAAACCTGCGTATAATGCTGAGGAAATTAATAATACAATAAATACAAAATTATATAAGCTCGCATACTTTGCAATTATATTTATGTCGCTGGTTGTAATTTTGATGACGTTTGTTCTTCCTAAAGGACATGCAAGTTTAATGTATCTGTTTAATATTCTTATGATAATTGCGGCTTATTTTCTCTATAATAATTCTTTAAGATTCAAAAAATGCCAGTTGTTATATAATATTGCTGCGAACGGTTTTTACATAAATAAATTCTATTACTGGGCAGAAGTCATTTTTTATAAATATTTTTCTGCTTGTTTGAATTTTATTGAAATATATATATTCGGAGGTATTGAGTATTTGATAAAAAATACTCTGTTATCCTTATCAAATGGATTACATAAGATACAGTTAAATAATTTTCAGATTTACATAACATACGGCATCTGGATATTAATTTTCTTAATGTGTGTATTTATTTCAATTTATTTGTTTATTTTAAATTTATTCGGGGTATAAATTATGGCAGAAATATCACTTTTAATATTTATATTCTTACCTGTGATTGCGGGAATAACAATATTAACCCCGTTATTTTCAGATAATCAAATATATATCAGACGGTTTTCCGTATACTTTGCCATTTTACATCTGCTTTTCTCTTTGATGTTTTTTATTTTTGGTTCAAACATTGATATGCAAAATACGGATTGTATTTCCTGTGTATTTGCTCCGGATTTTAAAGCTGCATTACCATTTGTTAATAATAATGTTTTAAATCAGATTGGAATACATATTTCTTTTGGAATAGACAGGCTTTCTGGTTTGATGATGATATTAACTGCACTTATAACAACACTTACTGTTATTGCCTCAAAACTCTATGTAAAAAAACACTTTAAATACTTTTATTCGCTGGTTTTCTTTTTAGAAACAATTCTTCTTGGTATTTTTACAACAACAGATATGTTTGTATTCTTTGCTCTATGGGAGCTGGAATTAATCCCGATGTATCTTTTGATAAGTATATGGGGCAATCATAATTCAAAAAAATCGGCTTTGAAGTTTGTTTTGTATACTTTTGGCGGCAGTTTATTTTTGTTATTGGGAATACTATTGATTTATTTTACAAATTTTGCTGTTTCAGGTGTTTTGACTGCCGATATAACACATATCAGTATGAATAGAGTAAATCTTTTATTACAGCTTGTTATATCTGTATTTTTGATAGTAGGATTTGGGGTAAAAGTTCCGATATTTCCGCTCCATAAATGGCTTGCCGATACACATACAAATGCAGCGACTCCTGTTAGTATGCTGCTTGCGGCATTACTCTTAAAACTCGGGATATACGGTATTATACGGTTCAATTTTGGGCTTTTGACTTTAGGTTTTACCGTTCTTGCACCGATTCTCGGATTACTTGCAATTGTTAATGTTATATACGGAGCTGCGTTAGCGTATTATCAAAAAGATATAAAACGGCTTGTTGCATATTCAAGCATTTCGCAAATGGGGCTTGTTTTATTAGGGGTGTCATCTTTAACAAATATCGGGTATTCAGGAGCTGTATATCATATAATATCACACGCACTCACTGCTGCAGGTTTATTTTTTATTGTCGGGATTATAAAATTAAGATTTAGAACCGGAAACATAAATCGTTTATCAGGGGTTGCATCTATTGCACCAAGATTGTACGGCTTTTCAATGGTAATAATACTTGCAGCTGCCGGAATTCCGTTTCTATCAGGGTTTATCGGAGAATTCTTATCTATATACGGAGCTGTTGTTTCATCACTTGTAAGTTTTAAATTATATGCGGTTATTGGAGTATTCATATTAATTTTATCCGCATTATATCTGATGAAATTAGTCCATGAAGTATTCTTCGGATTACTTCCCGAAAGGTTTAAAAATGTACAGGACATTGCCGTTCATGAATTTATCGTTCTTGGAGCTTTGTCTTTTATAATTATTCTTCTCGGATGTTTCCCGTTTGTTATTATAGATTTCTTAAATGTATAAGAGGTTTTTATGTTTAGTTTTAATAATATTATTCATTATCTTTCAGAAATTCTTATCGCTTTAACAATCTTTCTTCAGATTATCTGTTCTTTATTCAATTTAAAAAAAATCAGTAATTATTTAACAGCTGCAGGGTTAGGTTTATCTCTTTATTTTCTTATTGCAGCACAGGTTTGGCCGTCAGAATTGTATTCTTTTCTGTTTAAAATTATGATACTGATTTCTTCTCTATTAATCCTATTTCTTAATACCAGACGTGTTTTTATAAAATATACTATTCATTTTAATATTTTATACTTGTTTTCGATACTCTTTTTATTAATGATAGCGGATTCTACAAATTACCTTTCTTTGTATTTGAATATTGAATTATTTTCTCTTGCTGTATACTTTTTATTCTCTATGGATAAAAGGGATGTTACGATAGCAGAATCTTATAAATACCTTGTTTTAACCGTTACAGCATCGGCATTTATGCTTGCAGGAGCTGCTTTTTTGTATGGTTTAACAGGCAGTTTTTATTTCCAAAGAATTTCAGACTATATAAAAACATCATCAAATTATTCATTCTCAACTTACGTTATCCCGTTCTTTTTTATAATAACCGGATTAGGTTTTAAGTTAGGCGTATTCCCTTTAGGTAACTGGCTTATTGATATATACAAAAATGTTGATACAAAAATTGCGGCATTTATATCAGTTGCACCCAAACTTGCAATATTTTCTGCACTTGTTAAAATTCTGGGTTCAATTATTACATTTGAATCTTCGTTTATAATAATTTTGTTTGCTTTGTTCACCGGAATTTACGGTGTCATATACGGAATTCGTTCAAATAATCTCAAAGAAATAATGGCGGCAAGTTCGTATATAAACATCTCGTATTTACTTATTGCTCTGGGGTTGTATACAAAATTATCTCTGGCAACAATGTTATTTTATTGGGCTGTTTATGTGTTAATGAATATAGGAGCGTTTGCAGGGATTATTTCTCTTGAACATTCAAACCAGTATTCCCAAAATGCGGATTTTAGAGGCTATTTTTATAAAAATCCTTTGTTTGGTTTATGCTTCGGTATCTGTATAATAGGGCTTCTTGGGTTTCCGCTTACCTCCGGATTTATTGCAAAAATATATCTTATATCAGGTATTTTAAATTCTGGAGTTATTATTCTGCCTGTAATTCTTATTATGATTGCTTTGATGATTGTTTCGGTTTGTATTTATTTAAACGTTATAAAAAAAATGTTTGAAGAAATTCCATATAAAGAGATGAACGTAATAAAAACAAAAAGTACAAATGCATTTGTATTATACATCTGTACTTTTATGACTCTATTTTTAGGTATTCTGCCGGCTTGGCTTATAAAAATGTGCGAATATATCTCGATTTACATTTAAACCAGGCCTAAAGCTTTATGTTTGTCGTAAATGGAATTTACCATATTATCAAGCTTTTTGTAGTCGCCTTCAGTAAGTTTGCCTTTAATCTGAATTGGTTCTATTATATCAAGTTTAAGTTTTGAAAGGCATTCTGCAAGAGGTTCAAATAGTTTGCCTGCCCATCCGTAAGAACCTACAAAAGATGCGATTCTTAATTTTGGTCTTAGAACACCTGCTAAATATGCAATATTAACAGATGCCGGATGCGGACCTGCAAGAACCATTGACGTACCTAATATCATTGTGGTTGCATCAACAAGTCCCATTGCCAAATCGCCTAAATCGCCTCTTACAATATCATATTTCAAAGTTTTGATATGTTTTTCTCCCAATTTTTCTGACAGGTAGTCAATCATTTCCTTTGTTGAACCGTACATTGAAACATAAGGAAGAAGTACCAAATTCTTTCCTTCATCCTTTGTCCAATCTGCATACAAGTCCAAAATATCAGAAGGGTTGTTGTAAATAGGACCGTGGCTTGGACATATTATATCAACCCCCATTTCTTGAATAAGTTTTGTGTATTTTTTGCAGAGCATTCTAAACGGCATCATAATTTCCGCATAGTATCTTTTTGCACTGTGTGTCAATTCTTCTGACGGTTTTGCAAATACATCATCAAATACATAATGCGCCCCGAGAAAATCACAGGTAAATATAATGTTGTCTTCAATAATGTGTGTAAACATTGTATCCGGCCAGTGAACATTCGGTGCAAAGATGAATTGGAGTGTTTTGTCTCCGAGTGATAACTGTTCTCCGTCATTTATAATTTTAATTTTTTCATCAGGAACAAATAACATCTCTCTTAAGTTGTCGGCACATTTTGAATTTGTTACAACAATTGCATCAGGATATTTTTCCAATAATGCAGGAATAGAGCCTGAATGGTCTTGTTCTCCGTGATTTTCTATAATATAGTCTACTTTTTCAATCCCGTTTTCATCAAGGTTTTTAAGATATTCTTCTGTTTTTGGCGGATACATTGTATCAATAATTGCAACTTTTTCAGAACCTTTTACAAGGTATGAGTTATAACTTGTTCCGTGTTCTAAAGGTATTAATTCATCAAAAATTACTCTGTTTTCATCGTTTAATCCGCAATAAAAAACATTATTTTTTATCTCTTGAAATTTCATAATATCCTCTCCTTTTTTAATCTGATTTTAGCATGAAAATAGCAAAAAAATATATTTATATGTTTTATATAAACAGGTAGTGTTATGGTTAACAGCGTAGATAATTTTCTAATATTTAATAATAGTAAATACTTTATGAATAATAAAGTCCGAACTGCAGAAATCAATTCGCCGCAAAAACTCACTAAAAACCAAAAACTCGGGATAGAATTAACTACTGCAGCAGGTGTAATTGCAAGCTTAGCTGTTCTGGCGAAAACCGCTAAAACACCATATTCACTTAAATTATCTAAAATTATTTCAACACCGTTTAAAGATTCGTTTTTAGGTAAAGTAAACTATAATGTAAAAAATGTCTTGGCTGTCGGTGCCGGTTCTTGTATTGGTGGATTAACTGGAGGTCTTATTTTTGATAAAAACAAAAATAACCGTCAGGCAAAAGTAAGAGAAGCCCTTGTTCAATATACAAATATTGCACTCCCAATTGCTACAGTACATTACGCATCAAAACTCGGAGAGCTTGCAGCAAAAAAACTGCCTAAACTCGCTAAACCGGTAGGAATTGCCGCTCCACTTGTCGGACTTGCCGCAGGAATTGTTGCCGGTAATAAACTAGCAAACAAATTAAATCAAATAATTTTCCACAAAAAAGATAATCGTCCTGTAGAACTTACAGATATGTCTGCTCACCTTGATGATATATGTATGACATCTCAATATATTGTAAAAGATAATATCTTAACAAAATGTGCTTCGCGCTTTATCCCTATTGCACTACTGGTTCCAGGGTGTGAAATAGGTAAAAAACAAGAAAAGTTATCTTAATTATTGCAACCGGATTTTGCTTGTACTAAAATTGGTAACTAGAGCACTTTAAATAGATAAAAGGGGAAGTTAACGAATGAGAGAATTATTTAACGATTATGTAAAGTCGATTACTACTTATATAATGTTTCAAATAAAAGCAAAAGCAAATGAACTTAGACCGGAATTAGAAAAGAAAAACCGCGCGCCTATATTCTTATCCATGGGTGCACCAACTGAAAATCCGCCTAAATATATGTTTGATGTATTTAAAGCGGAAATGGATAAACAGGGTGTTCATACCTATTCGACTCCAAAAGGTGAAAAGTTCTTTTTAGAAGCGATTGCGCAAAAAATGAAGGATAGATTCGGGGTTAATCTGGATCCTAAAACAGAAATATGTTCTCTTATTGGTTCAAAAGAAGGACTTGCAAACTTTATAAGAATAATTATCAATCCGACAACAAATGTTGATGAACAGGATGTCGTATTTGTTCCGGATCCGGGATATGCTTCTTACGGACAAATGATAACAATTGCAGGCGGTAAGTCTTATTCGGTACCTCTAACGCCTGAAAATAATTTTATGCCGAATTTGAATGAAGTCTGGGATGATTATATAAAAGAAGGCGGAAAACCTGAAAAGGTTAAAGCATTAATTATAAATTATCCGAATAATCCTTTAGGAGCAACTGCAACAAGAGAATATTACAGACACTGTATTGATTTTTGCAAACGTCATAATATATTATTGATGTCTGATGCTGCTTATGCTGATTTATATTTTGATGAATCTGACAAACCTTTCAGTATTTTAGAATTTGAAGATGCAAAAGATGTTGCGGTAGAATTCTTTAGTTTCTCAAAACCGTATGCCATGACCGGTATGCGTGCAGGATGGATTTGCGGAAATAAAGAAGCTGTAGGACTACTTGCGGTTTTAAAATCAACAATCGACAACGGTTTATATAAACCGTTACAAACTGCCTGTGCAGCTATTTTAAATTCTAAAGAAGGTGATGAGTATACAAAACAGGCAAACATTAATCTTAAAAAGAAACAGGATATATTTGTTCAAGGTATGAAAGAACTTGGCTGGCCGGAATTTAATGTCCCGAATGCAACGTTCTATCTCTGGATGCCGATACCGCCAAGATATAAATCATCACAAGAATTTACAGATGATTTACTCGTAAATTCAGGTATTGTTGCCGTCCCGGGACATGCTTACGGCAAATACGGAGAAGGATTTTTCAGAGTATCTATCGTATGTTCAGAAGAACAAATCAGGGAATGTATTGATAGAATGAAACAAGACGGTTTCTATTATTAGTGGGAATATTGCAGCTAAGCAGCTTAGTTTCTTAGCTGCAAAAACTTCTTATATTGTTAGTTTATTGTTATCTAATACACAATTCTTTCCATAAGGAATAGTGGCTTTGGTCTCTTCGTGTGATATCAAAAATCCGGAAGCACAAGGAATTCCTAATTCTTCTGCGCTTTGAGTAAATAAATAGTCTAATTGTTCAGGATATTCAATATCAAGGAATTTGCCGAAAACCAGCCCTTTTGCATGCTTGCGGAATTTATCCATATTCATTAATTGTGTCAGCATTTTGTCTATTTTATAAACAGGTTCTCCCAAATCCTCTGCAAAGAAAATAAAATCTTCATCAGGTATAAAATCAATCCCGCACATTGATACTAACGAGGCAAGATTCCCGCCCCAGATTATACCTTTTGAACAGCCTGCTTTATGGATTTTTTCAGCCTTAAATTCTTGTTTTTGGTGTGTAAGTGCTTTGAAAAAACTATCCATTGTATAACTGTCACGAGTTTTTGCGCTGAAATCGCCCTTTACCATAGGTGCAGAATAAGTGATAAGGTTCGCTTTTTTTAAAAACATTGCGGAAAGGATTGTAATATCTGAGTATCCGCAAAAGTTTTTTGGATTGCTTTTTATTAAATCATAGTCAATCTTGTTTATGAGCCTTAAAGCTCCGTATCCGCCTCTTGCACAAATTATTGTGTCAATATTTTTATCGGCAAAAGCTTTATGCAGGTCTTCTAACCTTTCAGTATCAGAGGCGGACAAATACCTGTCCTGTCCGAATATGTGTTCTGATAAAACTACATTGTAGCCTTCGCTCTCTAAAAATTCTTTTCCTCTTATAATCGCCTCTTTATCAAGAATAGGACCTGATGGGGCAATTATTGCAATTGTGTCACCTTTTGTTAACGGTTTTGGTAATATGTAGCTCATAACATCTCCTTTTGTGATACAATTATAGCATGGGCGAGAATTATATACCTTTATATAGAAAATACAGACCGCAGAAGCTGGAGGAGATAGTAGGGCAGGAGCATATAAAACAGGCTCTTACAAATGCTATTAACCTCGGGAAAATTTCTCATGCGTATTTGTTTACCGGACCTCGTGGTACTGGTAAAACCTCTACTGCAAGAATACTTGCAAAATCTTTAAACTGCGTAAACGGCCCGACCGTAAGTCCTTGCGGAAAGTGTGCAAGCTGTGTGGATATTACAAATACAGTCCCGATTGATGTCATCGAAATTGATGCTGCAAGCAACCGAAAAGTTGAGGATGCACAAAATATTCTTGAAAAAATTCAATACGTTCCTGTAAACGGTAAATACAAGATTTATATAATAGACGAAGTTCATATGCTTACAAATACGGCATTTAACGCTCTGTTAAAAACACTTGAAGAACCGCCTAAAAACGTTGTATTTATACTTGCTACAACAGAATCACACAAAGTTCTTGATACAATAAAAAGCCGCTGTCAGAGATTCGATTTTAGAAGAATTACAACAGATGATATTGCAAAACATTTGAGATATATTGCTGATAAAGAAAATATCAATATATCGGACGGTGCACTTTATTCTATTGCCAAAAACTCTGCCGGCGGAATGCGTGACAGTATTGCATTGCTTGATCAGGTAAGTATTTTGGGTGAATCTAAAGAAATTACGGAAGATGATATCAATAACCTTTTAGGCAGAATTTCTTTTGATATTCTTCATGAAATGGCGGAATATATTATTCAATCAAATGCGATTGATGCGGTTAAAATCCTGGAAAAAGTTTATAACTCGGGGAATGAACCCGTACAGATTTTGACTAATTTGATGTATTATTTTAAAAACCTTTTGATTGTTAAAAACTGTGATTCTAAAACGGTGATTGATTTAACCAATTTGAATGAAGCGCAATTAAAACTTTTGGAAGAACAAAAAGATTCTCTTGAAACTCATCAGATTGTATTTTTGATAGAAAAAACAGCGGATTATATAAAAGAAATCAAGATGACTACTAATCAGCAGATGTGGCTGGAAGTAGGCATAATAGATTTGGCAAATCTTACAAATAATACAAAACTGCTTGAACTTCAAAACCGTTTGCAGGCACTTGAAGGCGGAGCTGTTGTTCAAGCACCAGTACGGCATATTGTTCCGCCAATACAACAGTCATCTGTATCTAAACCGATTCCGAAACCGGAACCGGAACCGGTCAAACCGCCAGTTACAGAACATGTTGAAGCGGCTGATTCTAAAGAACCTGTTGAAACAAAAAAAGAAGATATAAAAGAAGAAGAATTCACACCGATGCCGAAGGCTAAAATGACAGATCCTTCAACGGATATCAGAACTCTTTGGAGTAATTTATTATCTCATATAAAAAGTCCTTCAACTCAAGCGTTATTAAAGCTTGCAAATCCTGTAAAGATTGCTCCGGATGAAGTTGTAATAACCTTCAAACAGGCAATTTTTGTCAAACAGGCAAACGAAGGAAACAAGAAAACTGCAATTATGGAAGCTGCAGATGAAATGTTTTCCCAGAAAGATACTCCTGTAAAAATCAGAACTCCGCAAGATGGAGATGTTGAAATTGGAAAAGTTGCTCCGCAGCCGCAGCCAAAACCTGTAACCCCGCCGGAGATGAGAAAAACGCTTGCTCCTAAAGAGCCGGAAATAACAGATAAAGATATTCAAGAAGTTGAAGATGTTCGTCAGGCGGAGCCCGAAAAAAAAACTGAAAAACAGCCGGAAGAACCTGATTTTGAGTCAGACCAGAGCAAAATGATTAAAGAACTCTTTGACGGAAAGTATATAAATTAAGGGTACAATTTATAACTAAAAATTAATCATGGAAGTATGTCTGAATTGTAAGTTTCACAATTTAAGACAAAATATAACATTTATTTTAAATTAATCCTGTTATTAAAAATTGTAATTTGTATTGTTATATTTACCCCTGTTTGTTGTAAAATTATAATCAAAGGAGATATTGTGATGTTATTGGAATTTCTTAATTCAAAAATACACAGAGCAACAATTACAGACTCAGATTTAAATTATGTAGGTTCAATTACAATTGATGCCGATATTTTAGATGCTGCAAATATAAAAGAGTATCAGAAGGTTGAAATTCTTGATATAAACAACGGTGAAAGATTTCAGACTTATGCAATTAAAGGAGAGAGAAAATCTAAAATTTTCTGCGTAAACGGTGCAGCAGCAAGAAAAGTACAAAAAGGCGACAAAGTTATTATTGTTACATACGGTTATTTTTCAGAAGAAGAATTAAAGAACCATAAACCGGTAATTATCCAGATAGATGATAATAACAATATCGTATAAGGCGGATTTATGGACTTTAGACCAAAGAAAAAGAAACATAAATTTAGCCTAAGCACCAAAAATATGGGTGTAGATATAGATAAAAACGAATACCTTACAATAAGCGAATCAGATACAAATTATCCCGAAAAATACTTTAAGAGCAAAGGGAAAAATTAATGACAGAAATGAAAAGAATATTAATCGTTGATGATGATGATGAAATAAGAGATTTACTTGAATTTGACGTATCGCAAAGCGGATACTTTGTAGATACTGCATCAGACGGCAAAGAAGGTTTGCAAAAAGCTTTAAATAATTCTTATGACCTGATTCTTTTAGATGTTATGATGCCGAAGATGAACGGGTTTGACGTATGTAAGAATATCAGACAGGCTAAATTATCAATCCCGATTCTAATGCTTACTGCAAAAGGTACAATTAATGATAAAACAATAGGTTTTGACTGCGGGGCAGATGATTACCTTGTAAAACCTTTTGATATTCAGGAAGTTTTGTTAAGAATCCGTGTTCTTTTAAGACGAAACCAGATTCAAGATACAAACCCAATTTCAAACGAAATTTTACACTCGGGGAACATAGAAATATTCCCTGAAACATTGGAAGCGGTTATCTTGAATAAAAAGGTCAAACTTACCCCGACAGAGTTTGAAATACTATATTGCCTGATGCAGCATTTTAATAACCCTGTAACGCTTGCGACTTTACTGGATGAAGTTTGGGGATATGACAGTGATGAAGATGTTAGAATGGTAAGAGTGCATGTCGGCGGCTTAAGAAACAAAATTGAACCGGACCCTAAAAAACCTCAATATCTTCATACGGTTACTAATGTCGGTTATAAACTGACTCCTTTTGGAGAATAGTTATATGAGTATAACAATACGAGCACCGCGTCTAAAAATTGTTGAACAAATTGCAATTGTTTTATTTTTTGCAGTTGTTATTCCTATGACGATTAGCGGATTTATTATCAATAATATTAACCAGCAGGCAGTAAGAAGCCAGTTAAAAGTTACAGCCGAATTGATTGCCAATATGGTTTCTGATGAAGTAGACGTATTTGAAACAACGGCAGCAAATGAATTAAAACAAATAGTTATGACTCTTGATTATTTTCCATCAATTTCTGCCAAAAAGGCGTATCTTAAAAATATTCAAAATCATTCCGATATTTACAAAGAAATGTTTGTCGTAGATTCAGTAGAAGAATTTAACAGAATCTATAAAGAATGTATTACTCATCAAGAAACTGCAATGATGCAGCCGTTAAAAAACGGAAAATATCTTGTTGCGGTTTTTGATATCCAGGTTTTAAAAGATCAATTATTCACGCCACTGAGTGATGATAAACGACAAATATATATTATTACTTATGATGGAAAACTTTTAACATCGCATAACTATAACGATAAAATATTTAAACAAAGTTTGTCACAACTTCCTAAAAAACTTGTAGTTAATGATGCACGTATTTTTGGCCGCGTAAAGAACCAGCCGTTCGTTTATATTAAAAAAGATAATCCGCAAATAATTATAGTCGTAAATACTCCTCGTGATATGACAAAATCTACAATCGAATATGGAAGAACAAAGATAATTTTGTCGGTTTTAATTGCTTCGTTAACAGTTTTACTAATTGTCGGGTTGTATACTTATTATCTTTATATTAATATCCGTCAGTTATTCAAGGCAATTATTGCGATTTCAAAAGGAAATTATCGTCGTCGTATCAGGCTTTTGACTAACGTGTTTACTCCTTACGAAATTATATTTTTATCCTTTGAGTTTAACAGAATGATAAAACAAATAAATAAGTCTTATTCAAAACTTAAGAAAACAAATAAAGAATTAAAAGAGTTAAACGAGTTTCGTTCAAATATGATTGATACGGTAAGCCACGAATTAAGAACTCCTTTGACTAGTATACTCGGTTATACTTCACGCCTTTTGCGGCAAGATATTGAAATTGATAAAGAAACTCAGCAAAAATCGTTGAAGGTAATAAAAAAACAATCCGAACGCTTGAAACGAATGATAGAAGATTTATTGGTTATACCTGATATCGAAGATTCAAGAATAAATATAATTATGGATTCAATATCTGTTCCGCCGGTTATTGAAGATGCGATTTTACTTGTTAAAAACGCATCAACCAAAACTATTGTTAATCAGGTATCAAATGATTTACCGTCGATTTATGCTGATAGAGACAGATTTGAACAGGTTATAATCAACTTAATAGAAAATGCCGTAAAATATGCGGACGAGGATTCTGATATCATAATTAATGCAGGTGAAGAAAACGAAAAAGTCTTTGTCGAAATAAAAAACAAATACCCTCTGATATCACGTGATAAGTTAAAAACGCTGTTTGATAAATTCACTCGTATTGATGATAAAACAACAAGAACAACAAGAGGTACGGGACTAGGCTTATTTATTGTAAAAGGTTTGGTAGAGGCAATGGGCGGTGAAGTCAGACTGTATTCAACAGAAGAATTCGGGTTCAGTGTAAAAGTATTTTTTGACAAGGCGGAACAAGAATGAAACGTGCAATTGATGAGGCTTTAAAAGTTATGAATGATGTACCGGTCGGTGCAATAATTGTAAAAGACGGTGTTATTGTATCTTCCTGTCATAACCGTAAAGAAGAACTTAATGATGTAACTGCACATGCGGAAATTCTTGCGATACGTGATGCCGCGCAAAAATTCGGGAGATGGCGTTTAGATGACTGTGAGATGTACGTAACATTAGAACCCTGTCCGATGTGTGCCTGGGCTATTATGCAGGCAAGGATTAAAACATTGTACTTTGGAAGTTATGATACACAATACGGCGGATTTTCGGTTTTGCATCTTGATAAAAGTGCTAATTCAAATATTAAAATCTTTGGCGGGATTGAAGAAGACAAGTGTGATAAATTGTTGGAAAGGTTTTTTAAAAGTATAAGATGATTACAAAGACAGTACTTGATGAACTTGCAGAAAAATATGATAAATCTGATTTTATTGAATCTGATCCTATTTCAACCGCTCACAAATACGGGAAACCTGAAGAAGTAGAGGTAATAGGGTTTATTGCATCTTTATTTGCCTATGGCAGCCGCAAAGTTTTTATCCCTAAACTCAATACATTGTTTACTTTGATGGGTAAATCTCCTGTTGATTATCTGAAAAAAGGAGATTTTTCAAATCTTGCAGGATTTAATTACCGTTTTGCAAAAGAAGAAGATGTTATTGCAATCTTGAAAGTTTTGTCAAAATTATACAATTCAGGTGAAACGCTTGGTTCTCTATTCAAGTATGGTTATAAAACTACAGGAACAATATTAGGAACATTTAAAGTTGTAACTGATTATTTTTATTCAAATGCAGAACATGCCGGCGAAGGTTTTTATTTTATGCTTGCAAATCCTAATAAGGGCGGCGCAATGAAGAGAATGAATATGTATCTTAGATGGATGGTGCGAAAGTCGGAAGTCGATTTTGGAATATGGGATTTTATCCCGAAACGCGAATTATTGATACCTTTAGATGTACATGTTGCAAGAATTTCACGGGAAATGGGACTTTTAACCAGAAAAAGTAACGATTTTAAAGCGGTATTAGAACTTACAAATAATTTAAAACAGTTTGATCCTGACGACCCTGTGAAATATGATTTTGCTATTTATGGTCTTGGGATTAACAGGTAGTTTCCCTCTTAACATCCCGTAATATTGGTTTAGTAATTACGTATTTTCTGCCATTGCGTGCAATAGCGCGGCAATCTATTTTTCTGTGATTAGTGAACAGTGAAGTGTGAGGAGATTTACAGTCGTCCTGAACGAATGTGAAGGAGAGGTAAATATAATAGGTTGAAATTCCGCTGCACAAATATTGAGATTCTTCGCTAACGCTAAGAATGACTGTAATTTCGTCGTCCTGAGGGTGAAACCCGAAGGACCGCATGGTCTAACACTTCCAAAATTCTTAGTCACTCGTACTGTATAAATAGTCAAGTATAAATACAAAATTTTTAGCAGAAAAGATTGTTTAGTCACTTGAAACAGATTACTTCACTTCGTTCGTAATGACGAAAAAATTTTTCCCCTTTAGGTTCTTACCAACGTGGACACTTGTCTATTCACTATTCACTATTCACTATTCACTATTCTTTTTAGCTCTCCTCTAAATGTATGAATTTTTTGCACGGTTTTGAATTTTGTGTTAATATGTACATGACTTAAATATAATATAGTGATATGTACTGTTTTACTACAGTAAAAATTGGGTGAGGATTATGAAGGGTTCAACTTTAAGAAGATCAAATATAACCAGAGAAAAAATTGCGATGTTGGAATCGCTTGCAAAATATAATAACGATTACAACAGAACACAACACACAAATGCTCCCGTAGATAAACAGGAAGAACTTGATGTTTTATGGCAGAATTTTAAAGTTGCATCACGTCCTGAAAAATCTACAATGGCATTTTTTACAACAGGTGTATTTGTAGGGGTTATATCAACTCTTGTTGTTGCAATCCTTATTAGTTTAGTTGTGGGTTATTCACCGTTAGATGATTTAAACTTAAATATTTCAAATCCGATTAAAGTAACTACTGCGGCAGAAAATCCGAAGTTTACATTTATTCCTGCAGATACTAAACAAGAGCCTGCAGCTCCGCAAGCGTTACCTCAATCAAAAGAGTATACAGTTCAGGCCGGCGATTCTTTAGAAAGTATCGCAATAAGATTCTACGGCGGGTTTGATCAGGCTAAAATCAAAGCAATAGAAGAAGCAAATAAACTTGCAAATCCTAATGCTATAGGTATTGGTCAAAAGTTGATTATACCTATGAATTAATGTTTGATTAAATTTATAGTTTGTCTTATAATTTTACCTAAAGAGGGATGTTTAAAGAGGGATTTTTATGGAATTGGATATTATCAGACAAACTGATGCAGAGGTTGCAGATTTAATTGATGCGGAACTAAAACGTCAGCAGAACACAATAGAACTTATTGCAAGTGAAAATTTTACATCAAAAGCTGTCATGGCTGCTTGCGGAACCGTTCTAACAAATAAGTACGCTGAAGGGAAACCGCACAAACGTTTTTATAACGGTTGTGACAATATAGATTGTATAGAAGAACTTGCTCAAAAAAGAGCATGCGAGTTATTTAATATGGCTCATGCCAATGTTCAGCCGCATAGCGGAGCACAAGCAAATATGGCAGTGTTTTTGGCATTATTAAAACCGGGTGATACTGTGCTTGGCATGGATTTATCAAACGGCGGGCACTTGAGTCATGGCTCTCCTGTTAATTTCTCCGGAATGTATTTTAATGTTAAAAGCTACGGAGTTGATGAAAACGGAATAATTGATTATGATGACGTTGAAAAACAGGCTAGGGAACACAAACCAAAACTAATTATTTGCGGAGCAAGCAACTATTCAAAAATAATTGATTTTAAACGTTTCAGAGAAATTGCTGATTCTGTAGGTGCTTATTTGCTTGCAGATATTGCACATATTGCAGGCCTTGTTGCAGCTGGGGTACATCCTTCTCCTGCAGGGTATGCACAATTCGTTACTACGACTACCCACAAGACCCTAAGAGGCCCTAGAGGCGGGATTGTAATGTGCGATGAAGAATACGCCAATATGATTGACAAAGCCGTATTTCCGGGGACACAGGGCGGGCCTTTGGAACATATAATTGCGGGTAAAGCAATCGCATTAAAAGAAGCTGCATCTGATGAATTCAAAAAGTATGCACAACAGATTGTTAAAAATTCAAAAGCACTTGCTCAAGGATTAATTGACAACGGCATGGATATAGTCGGCGGGATGACCGAAAACCATTTGATGACGTTAGATTTGAGAAAAACCGGCAAGACCGGAAAAGATATGGCTAACGTATTAGAAGTTGTCGGTATTACTGCAAATAAAAATACCGTTCCGAATGACCCTCAAAGCCCGTTTGTAACAAGCGGAATTCGTTTAGGCAGTGCGGCTGCAACAACCAGAGGTTTTGATGAAGAAGCGATGGGGGAAGTTGCAAATATAATATCAGAAGCAATAAAAAATTCTGATAACGAAGAAAAATTGAAAGAATTAAGAGAACGTTCTCTTGCATTATGCAAGAAGTTCCCTTTGTATGAGTAAAAGAGGATAGGACAATTATTATAAATTCTTTGCCACAATCAAATATTATAGGTGCCATAATATCTTATATATTAGGGGTATTTCTGGTTCCTTTTGTAATAGCTTTTTCTAAAAAAGAAGGGCTTGTAGATTTACCGAACGAAAGAAAGATACACAAGATTCCGGTATCAAGATTAGGCGGTGTAGCTATCTGGGCAAGTACAATGTTAACATTTTTGTTTCTTGTACTACTCAGTTATTATCCGTATGGAAGTTTAGTATCTGGGATATTGTTAGGCAGTTCCTTAATATTTTTATTAGGGCTTGTTGATGATGTTTATAATCTTGATGCCAAGTTTAAATTGATTGTACAGATTCTTATAACAACTGTTGTTTATCTTTTAGGGGTAAAAGTTGATATGACATCTGTTTCAACCAATTTAGGCTTAGGGTTCGATTTAGGATTTCTGTCATATCCAATAACATTATTCTGGATTGTAGGGATAAGTAATGCGGTTAATTTTATTGATGGCGTAGACGGGCTTGCAGGTTCAGTAATAACAGTCAACGCAATTACACTTGCGATTGTAGCTCTGGCCATGCGCCCGCCAAATTCTATAAGTGCTTTGATTGCATTCATATTAGCCGGTTCGATGCTGGCATTTTTAACATTTAACTTTAATCCCGCTAAAATATTCATGGGGGATTCAGGGGCTTTGTTCTCGGGATTTCTTCTTGCGTCATTATCAATAACCGGTGTAATGAAGGGGGCTACAATTGCAATTCTGCTTCCTTTTGTAATTCTTGCGGTTCCGATTCTTGATATAACTTATTCAAGTTTAAGACGGATATTTAAAGGGAAATCTCCTTTTGTTGCAGATGCTGAACATATTCACCATAAACTTTTAAAAGCAGGTTTTTCACAAAAACGTACTGTTGCGATTATGACATCTGTTGCAATTATCGCAGGCGCAATTGCATCGTTATGCGTAAGTAAAATTACAATTATACATTACTTAATTTATATTGTAATTTTGATTGTGTTAATGTTAGTATTAAGTTTGTTTGATATATTTACTAAAAATGTAAAATAGAAGGTAGGGAAAGATGGAAAAACAAGAAAAAATTCTTGAGGCGGCAAAAGTTGTACTGGCACAGGAGGATTGCGGATCTGAACTGCCGATATCTGCTATGCTTGCAAAATCATCTGTTCCATTTTCACACAGACGTATTGCTGATAATTACAATATAATGAAACGAATTTACGGTTTTCAGGTTGTACAGCCGAGAATTTCCAATACGGAACGTAACCTTTTATATAAATATCATTTCAATACATTGGAAAATACTCCTATATCACTTGCTAATATTGAACTTTCATTGTTAAAACAATGGTCTACATCTGTTGATGACAAATTGCGAGTTGATGCTGATACTTTACTTCAAACAAGGGTAAAAGAGCTTAAGTTTATTTTATCGAATAAATATGGGATTGTAACAAACGAATTATTTAACGGGTATAAAGCGGTTGAGCTTTATTTAGATGAAATTACCAAATTTTATTCAGGTAAATAGCAAATTTTTCTCTGTTTAGGTTTTATACCTGTATGATTAAATTCCCTCCGGTAAAACCAAAACCGTTACCTAAATCTTTAATTTATCAAAACGGTGAAGTGTATAACATGTTTTCGACTAAAACAGGTAAGCACCTTGGGCGTATGATAGCCGGTGAACGTTTTTACGGTAAAATTGCAGAAGAAGATTTTGAGTTTTATCCGAATAAGGAAAATTATGTATCATTGTACATTGTAGGACTCCTTGCAAAAGTAAAAGGACAAGGGATTGGACGTAAATTCATACAGTTTGCAAAACATCTAGCCAACAATGAACGCTGTCAGGGGAGAGTTACGGTATATGCTCTGAATAATCAGGATGGTAAAATATTAAATGCATCATCTCCGTTTTTTAGAAAATGTGGATTTACCTCATCTGAAAAACCGGGTTTGGAAGATACAGATAGAGTTATAAAAGGTTTAAAGCCATTACATGGCGATTGGTATTGTTCTTTGCCTATGTATCTTCCGGTTAAATAGGTTTATTCGTTAATAATCCTTTGTGCTTTTTTATAAGAATTTGTTATGTTTTTTATTAAATTTTGAGTATGAGTTTCATCTGTAACAATATTTCTGCATGTATAGCCATAAGTTCTATAATCAGTATTAAACGGCTTTTCACCGTTGCCGATATTAACTATATCTCTTGCTATAGATTCTTTAAAACTATCGTCAAAATTTTTATACGGAGAATCTTTTTCATATAATTTTTGCATCATGATTTTTTTGTAGCTGTTAAGATTTTTTCTTGCATCAATATTATTAGGTATGCTGCTGTCAAGCTGAAAAAGAATACTGTTTTTAGGAGAATACCCGAGCACGACTCCAATTAAATCGTGTGCTTCATTTTCTTTTAGCGGGCTTTTATCACTAATTAGAGTTTCATAAATTTTATCAATATCAGAATTAGGATTTAGATTCATTCTTTTTGTAAAGAGTTCTTTATTTGTTTCAATTGTTTGTTTAACCATTTCTTTATTTAGAATAAATGTATTATTTATTTTTATTGTTTTTGATTTCAACGGAATATTAAGTTCTCGTTTTACGATGTCGTATTTGCCAGACGGTTTTATAAAATCATTTTGTCCGCATAATACAACACTTGGTTTCCCATCCAGAGCAAAAGTAACGAAAGCATTTCTGTCTTTGTCAAGATTTATTAAAAATGTTTCTTTTTCATCGTCAGTTAAATTTTGAGTTAATTCAAGCTTATCAAGATGTTTATCCAATATTGTATCTACAGTATTTTGATAATTTGTTTCAAAACCCTGAGCAATCACAGGACGATGTCTCATAAATTGTACGAAATTCCGTCCGTTTGAAATATTAGAAACAATATCGTTAGTTGTACCTAACCCGTCATTAATAGTGTCGCTGTAGCGGCTGATAAAATTTTCTGCTTGCCTACAGCGGGCTAACGTATTTTGTCCGTATTTTAGTAAAGGATTAATATTAACCATAAACACTCACTATTTGTTTCTATATATTTATAAAAACATTTGCCTTTAAAAAATTGCCTTAGTATTGACAATGGGAATACGAGAGTTATAAAATATACCCATGGCGTTAGTATATTTAAGTTTAGGATCAAATAAAGGTGACAGAGTTGGTTTTATACAAAAAGCCTCAAGTTTGTTGAACGGATTTGAGGGAATAAATGTTATCCAATCTTCATCTTTGTATGAAACTGAGCCCTGGGGAGTTGAATCCGACAATTGGTTTGTGAATGCTGTTGTGCAAGCAAAAACTACATTAACACCTGATTCTCTTTTAAAACAGTGTCAAAAAATTGAATCTATGCTTGGTCGTAATAGAGAAGAAGAAGGAAAATACGGGGACAGAAATATAGATATAGATATATTATTTTATGATGATAAAATTATCTCCGATTTTTTTGACGGGCAGCAGTTAATAATTCCCCATGCGCATTTTCATGAACGAGCATTTACTCTTGTTCCTATGCTGGAACTTGCGCCGGATTTTGTTCACCCTGTTTATAAAAAAACTATATCAGCACTTCATGATGAGTTAGAAAACCCTGAAATGGTATATTTATATGGTACAAGAATTGAATAAACCTTCCGTAGGTATTATAGGAGCCGGACCTGCCGGATGCTGTGCCGCATATTTCTTAAAAGATGATTGTGCTGTTACATTAATAGATTATTCACATCCTCTAAGAACAATACTTCCTACAGGCGGCGGAAGATGTAATCTTGCTTATGCCGAATACGATTTTAAGGAGCTTGTGAAGTATTATCCCAGAGGTGAAAAATTCTTGTATTCTGTTTTTTCAAAGTTTTCAACGGTTGATACTGTATGGCTTTTCGAACGATTAGGAATTACAACTTATGTTCAACAGGATTTGAGAATTTTTCCTGACTCAAATTCGTCAAAAGATGTTCAAGATGCTTTTTTAAGACAATTAAAAAATGTTCCTGTAAAAAAAGAGCGTGCTCTAAGGATTGAACCATTAAAAGATAAAATAAAAGTTGTCACTGATATGGATTCGTATTACTTTGATTCATTGATAGTTGCAACCGGCGGGCATGCCGGATACGAGATGATTGAGCGGTTGGGGGTAAAAATAATACCTCCAAGACCTTCCCTTGTCGGGCTTGTAACAAAAGAGAATCTTAAACCGCTTGCCGGAGTAAGTTTAACTAATGTTGAATCAAACGGGATGTCCGGTGATATTCTTTTTACGCACAAAGGAATTTCAGGCCCTTTGATATATAAAATTTCATCAATTAAAGCGAGAGATAAATTTCCGTATCTGCTCTCTTTAGATTTATATCCTGAAAACTTTGATTTGCAGCAATTATTTAACGATAATCCGCACAAACAGATTAATAATCTGTTATCAGGTTTTATCCCCAAAAAAGTTGTAAACTATATTCTTAAATCTCTTGATATTGCTGATGATTTGAAATGCCATAAAATAAACGGAGAAATGAGAGATTTAATTTTAGATTCAATTCATAATTTTACGGTAAATATTATTGATGTGAACAAAGATGTAGAAGTAGTTACGGCAGGCGGAATTGATTTGAATGAAGTAAATCCAAAGAGTTTGGAGTCTAAGAAAATAAAAGGGTTATATTTTATAGGCGAAATACTTGATATTGACGGCTTTTGCGGCGGGTTTAATCTCCAAAACTGCTGGTCAACTGCTTATGTTGCTGCAAATTTTATTTTAGATTCAAATATATAGTCTAAAAAAACTATGTTTTATTATAAAAATATGGTATCATTATTATGTATTATGGCAGTATACTGATGATAAAAGACATTGTAAAGAAGAAGGTAAAATTAAATAAACATTATAAAGGAAATGAGGATTTACTGGAATTTGTAGTTAATCGTGTAATTGAACGTATTTCCGGTGTTATTGAATCTATTAATGATGATAATGTAATTAGTCATTTTTTAGATAGAGCTGTTTCTAAAGCTTTTGTTGATGTTCTAAAGGAGAATAATCGCTTTGGTACAGGTCGTTTACAACGGATTCAAAAAGTTGATTACAAAGGTTTAGATTTATCTGTTCCAGAGTTTGATTTGCCGATTAATTTTGATAAGTTAAAACAAGTTTATTTAACTTTAAGTCGTTCAGATGAGAATGATTCTACCAACTTCATGCAGTTCTTGAATCTAAGGTATAAAGAAAACAAACCTTTGAATGAGATTGCTGCGGCGATGAAAATTTCTGAAGATGAAGCATCGGAAATGTTATTTAGTATATCAGAGTATGCGAATAGGGTTATGAACGTATGAATTGTCCAAAGTGTAATGCAGAATTAGAAGAAAATAGTATAAAATGCCCGGCCTGTGGTACAAGAGTTGGTCGTTTGTGTCCTGCCTGCAAGGCATATAACCTTATTACAAGCAAAGTTTGTTCTTCTTGCGGTGAAGTGTTATTAAAAATTTGCTCAAAATGTAACAGTATCAATCTTCCATCATCAAAATTATGTCGTAAATGCGGAGCGGAACTTGAAGATGTAAAAAAACAACCGGAACAAGCGGAGGCAGCGGAGCAAACGGAAAAACTTTCGTATAGCGCTAATTATCATACATTAGCTTCTGCGCAAGAAACAATCATGTCCTCAATTAAGGCACAGAATATTAAAGTTATTTCTGTTAACGGTGACAACGAGTTTGGTAAAGGGTTTATTTTCAAAAACCTGATGCGCGAAACATCAAATGCCGGGATTGCCTGGCTAATGGGAAAATGTACTCCTCATACTCAGTTAACACCTTTGGGATATATTCAAAGTGTATTATTAAACTTGTTTAATGTTACAAATTTTTGTTCCAATAAAAAACAATTAAAAAGAGAGTCTGTAAAATTCTTTAAACAGGATTTTGACAACTTATCTACCAGGGAAATTTATGACTTATTAAATATTTTGTACCCTGAAAACATTGATTTATTCCAGAATATTCAAAATAATAAACAAAACACAATACGTATTGTTGTAAAAATATTTGAAACAATTCTCGGGAAAATGAATACGGTTCTTGTATGTGAAAATATTGAATATATAGATAGTTTTTCTTATGAAGTTTTGAATATTTTAATGATGAATGATTTTATACGTGAAAAAATCACATTTTTATTAACGTTTTCAAAAGAACAGTCCGGAATTAATTGTATAACTGCTCCTTGTTTGAATGATACAAACTTTGTTGATGTAACAATAATGCCGTTTACAAAAGAGCAAATTGAGCCTATTTTTAACGCATATCAGCATTTGAAAATGTCAGATGATTTGAAATCTAAGATTATGCATTACGGGCAGGAAGATCCAATCCTTGTAGAACAGTTAATCAATATGTCATCTGATGCTATGCAGGCAAATAAGGAAATTAAGCTTTCAAGTGATTTAAAAGAAGTGTTGCAGTACAGATTACAATTACTTAATGAAACAGATAATCCAACGTATCTTATTTTATGTGCTGTTTCAATATTGGGTTACAAATTCTATCCTATCATATTAAACACAATATTTAATATGACACCGGAACAAATTGAATCCAGTATAATGAAACTTGTAAAACTTAACTTCATTGTTCCTGCAGTAAATTCAGGTTTTGAATTTAAGACGTTGAATATATGGAACAATCTCATTGATTTGGTAAAAGCGGATAACGTTTCATTCTTGCCAGTTAATCAAGCATTATATCCTCTGGTGTCTGAATATGTCTTATCGACATCTGCAATATTAGGTTTTATTTCTCAAAACTTGAATTTTGAAGAACAAACGTTTGCACTTTGGACAAAATGTACTCAAATGGCTGCTTATATAGGTGATACAGGATTATACATCATACTTCAAAAACAAATTTTGAGTATAATAGATAAGATTAATCTTGTTCAAGCGGATTTGGTTAAGCGAACTATATATGCTGAACTTGGTAAGCTAATGGAACCTGATAATCCGCAGCTTGCTATGGAGTATCTGCCGCAGGCTATAACAATGTTGTCGGATGCTGATTTTGTTGAAAAAATAGAGTTATTAGGATATCTAGCATCTTGTTCCATGAAACTTAAAAACTACCATGGAGTAATAGAATGTGTTAATAATGTAATACCTTTAATCCCTGACAATTTCCCTGTCGAAATTGCAATGATGAAATCAAGAGAAGTTAAAGCTCTAGAGGCTCTTGGAAATACAGGTGCTATTGTTAATATGATAGACAATGATATACTTCCAATGTTAGAAGGTGTATTGAATAATAAAGTTATTTGTAAAACGATATCTTCAGATGATATTTTTGAAACTTGGATGAAAACACTTTTAAATCTTGCATACGCACTGGTTGTACAAGGTGATACACGTTCATTTAAAGTTTTAAATATTCTCTTGAATGCGTATACAACAAATCAAGTTGATAGTAATCAGTTCTTGATTAAAATACAAACAACCCTTGCATTTGCAAATACAATCTCAGGAGATATAAGAACATCAATAAAAATACTGGATGATATTCTGTCTAAAGAAGAAGAAATTGAACCTCTTACTATGTCGCAGATAAATTTAATCAGTATATTAAACAGATACTTTATGAATAAAGAGGATTTGAGTTACGATGAATTGTATCAAGCGGCGCAATATGCGGACAATATAGGAGATGATTTTACCAAAAATATTCTAAAATTATTCCTTGGACGCTTAATGCAGGATAGAACTTCTGCTAAAGAGGCTGCAAATATATTTGCAAAACAAATCGAGTATTTCGCAGATAAACAAAATGCGATTGGTGTATTATTAGGCTGGTATTTTATCTCAAAAGCCAAAATGGTTATCGACGGGCCGGCTGATGCATTGGATATTGCCGTAAAAGCTTTAGATATAGCAGAAAGTGCAAATATTTCAAACCATTATTTTGTATTATTGCTGGATAAGTTAATAGGTGAAATATATCTAGCCCTGCAGGATTATGAATCTGCAAAAATGTACATAGAAAAAGCATTGCTGGTTGCAAAAAATTTCAATATTAAATATCAGCTAGCAGAGTTGTATATTCTTTATTCAAAATATCTTCAAGAATATGCGCTGACAGTTGCTGATAAAAAGGTTGATTATGTGCTGTCTGCACAGCAAATGAATCAAAAAGCCGCATTAATTGCTGATGAATTGAAATTGATGTCTTTATCATCTGCAGTTGAACGTGCAAATACTGTATTAAACTCCTTCTGCCAAATGAATGGAATAGTGCTTAAATAAGTAACTCGAGGTTAATTAACATGAATAATAAAAAATTAATTTTAGCAATTACCGCAGTTTTGCTTTTGTCACCCGCTGTTTATGCAAAGATGACAAAAGAGGCGCATCATTTATATAAAATGGCAACTATTTACGAAGAAAAACAGGATTATAACAATGCGGTGAAGTATATTGAAAAAGCAATTGCCGTCAATGGCGACGATTCCGTTCTTTATACAAAAGCTGCCGGAATATATTCAACTCTGGGTGATAATCAGAATGCGTTGTCATATTATAAAAAAGCTTTGAAACTGAATCCGGGGGATAGTTTTATTTATGTAAGCGTTGGTAATATTCTTCAATCAATGGGTGATTATGAGAATGCTTACAAAGCATATAAACAAGCGGCAGAATTGGCGCCTGAATATAAATATAATTTTTTAAATCTCGCAAATGTTGAATCTTATCAGAAACAATATGATGCATCTATTAGTGATTATAAAAAGTTTCTTGAATCGTATCCTGAAAATCAAACAGCAAGAGAAGGTATGGCACGGACTTATTTGGAATCCGGCAATATTGACAGTGCGGTTAAAGAGTTTGAAACTGCCTATAAAGCATCTCCTGATTCGTTTAAAGATTATATTAATTACGGGACTTCACTTTTTAAAAAAGAGGATTATAATAGGGCGGTTAATATTTTAAATAAAGCTCTTGATTCAGAGCCTGACAGTGTAAAAGTTTATTCGCAGCTTGCATTGTCTTATCAGGCATTAAAGAAAAATCAAGAGGCAGAAAAAGCATTTGAAAAAACTTTCGAGCTGGCGCCGGAGATGAATGATTTGAGGTTTGATTATGCAAACCTTCTTGCAACAATGGATAAAAATGATGAAGCTATTGCTCAGTATAAAAAATATATTTCAGCTTACCCTGATGATGCTGATGCATATAAAAATCTTGCACTGGTGTATAAAAGAACAAATAATATTGATATGGCTTTATTGAATTATGAAAAAGCTTATACTAAGTCACCTTCTGATATTGATATTCAAAAAGAACTTGCATATTGTTATCACCAAAAACAAGATTATAAAAATGCTTTGAAATTTTATGATTTAGCATTAAAAACATCTCCGAATGATTATGATTTAATGTATTCAAAGGCTCAGGTTTTGCATGCCGATAAAGCTTATCTTTCAGCAATTGAAATTTATAAAACACTGCTTGAGGAAAAAGAAAATGAAGATGTGCAAAAGAATCTTATATCCGCACTTGTATCTCTTGGTTATGATTTGATTGATAAAGATCAATTTATGCAAGCTTGTTTATCTTTTGAAGAAGTACTGGCAATGGATGACAAACTTGCTTCTGCATATTTTGGTTTGGCATTAGCGAATGAAAAACTCAAAAATGATAAAAAAGCAACGTACTATTTTGAACGTGCTATAGCTTTAGCCCCTGATAATGCTGAATACAAAACAGAATATAATGAGTATAAAACGAATGCCGAAAAACTTGCTAAAACTGTTCCTGTTCAAGATGAAGTTTCTGAATCCGAAAAATTAATTGCTCAAGGAGATTCTGCATATAAAACAAAAGATTATAAACAAGCGATTAATGCGTATCAAAAAGTTATAGAGATGACTCCAAATGATAAAGAAACTCTTTTAAAACTCGGGAATTCTTACCGTCTGAATAAAAACTTGAGTAAGGCAACTTATTATTATAATGAAGCAATAAAGATTGATAATAATTTTATTGATGCCTGGTTTAACTTAGGTTTAACTTATGCAAATCAAAGAAATTTCAATAGCTCTATAAGCTGTTTTGAAAAGGTTGTATCAATTGATGCTGATTATGCTCTTGCTTATTATGCATTAGGGCTTGCTTATGAATATAAAAACGATAATGAAAAAGCAATAGAAAATTATACGAAGTATACAACTTATGAAAAAGACAAGAAACTGGTTGATACTGTAAATAATAAGATTATGCAGTTACAGCAGATGCAATAAATATGAAACGATTATTTTTAATATTTTCAATATTCCTGTTATTTTGTACCGGTTGCGAGCAAAAAGACAAACCGAATATAATCTTTAACTCTGATCCTATTACAATGGATACAATTATGTATCCTAAAAAAGTTTTTGCAGAAGGTCAGAGAATATACTATCTGTTTTTTACACCTAAAAAAATAAATTCGGAGTTTATAAGGGTTCAGGTTTTTAAAGCAGGCGATACAATAAACAGAGGCGGTTATACAATATACTGGACAAATGATTACAGGGTAATGAAGCAGAATATGTATTATTACTACAACAATTTTACTATCCATCAGAAGGGACGGTATGTAATGCAGGTATTCTCTATTGATAACCTGGGAAAACCGCTTGCTTACAACGAATTTTTTATAAGATAATCTGCATAATCAAAATTTGCAGTCAAATCTTTTTTGGTAAGAGCTTCAATATTTTGTTTTATACGTTTAATAGGGGCTTTGCTGTATATTATTTTAATCGCATCGATTTCATAATCTTTTTTAGTTATATTATCAAGAGCGTATTTTATTCTAGGCAAAAGTTCAATTTTTTTTGCATCTGCTTTTTCGTTAATAAGATACTTAACGGCGTTCATAAAATTCTTTTGTTTTTCCAAATCATGATTATCCGGAGATTTTGTTGCAATGTATTTGACAAAAGGGATTGATGCTTTGAACTGTTTTTTCAAATTCAAATTTCCCAAAATTCCGCCTGTAAGATGCGCAAGATAGTATTTTGAAGTCAATGGGTCGGCAAGGTTTAATACTTCTTGTGTAAAATCCAATGCTTCCTGATTTTCAAAAGATGCCTGCGGCAACTGCTTTAATAAAACATCAAGCGGCAAGTCAACATCTATTACCGGCAGCGGATTTATTGAAAGCTTTATAATATCTACGAATAATTTTAAATATTTTGGATTAGATGTTTTTAATTCTTTAAGATTTTCTTTAACTGCATCAATATATAAGGATAACCTTAATAGTTCGCCTCTCATAATTGAGTTTTGTATTTCGTTATTAAGGTGTTCTTTTTTATGACTGATTGGTACAGTCATATTGGTATCGGTTTTATATTCACGCTTAATTGGTGAAGAAACTTTTTCTTTTAATTTTGTCATACATTAATTCCCAATTATATAACAACGAAATCTTAAATTTATTGCTAAGTTATTAAAAACTCTTTACAATAATATGTTATTATATTCTGGGATTTCTGACATCCACGATTTAAACTAGCTTATTTCTTTTTTATTATCTTTCATTGTCCAGGCTTGTTTAGGGCAAACAGTTGCACAGAAAGAACAGCCTATACACTTGTCAGGATTAACGGAATAATCTTCATTTATTGCATTTTGCGGACAATTATTGATACACATTTTACAGTCAATACATTTTTCTTTATTCCATTGAGGCTCTTGCAGTCTGCCATCTCCTGTCGCTGCAAGTTCATAGACTTTATAATCATCTTCAATAAAGTCCCCGAAGATTCCGCCTTCAACCCAATTTTCTTTTCTGAATTTTGCAACCGGAATTCTTTTTGTTTTTTTATCCGGCGGCAGCGGCACAATTTTTTTCCATTCATTTATATTGAGAAGAGTATCTTTTAGTCCTCGTTTGTCAATAGCTGTCAGGAATCTGTCCATTCCGTTTTCAAGAAAATTGATATCTTCTTGATTCAAATTCTGTACTTCAACGCAGTCTGCAAGGTCTTTTATAGGACCTCTAAAATAAATCGTACCTCCAACCATTCCGACACAAGAGCGTTTCCCAAGAACAGAATCGATGTCTGTGCAGTCAAATCCGCATATAACTGCTATTCCGCCGCCCATAAATTCAAAACTGTATGAACCGGTATTTTTTAGAACCCAGAATTCAGGTGCTTCAAATTTAGGGTCAAATTTCATCAGGGCGCCTGAGCGTGTACCGACTCTTCCGGATACATATATATGTCCGCTTGCGGCGCAGTGTGCGGCTGTATCTCCGCAATCCCCTTTAACAATAATTTCCGCACCGGAATTTAACCAGCCTACATCGGCAGGGGTAGAACCGTTAACAAATATTTTTGTACCGTGTCTTGCCATTGCTCCGACTCTCTGTCCCGGATTTGTTATGTTAAATGTTAATGTTTCATCTTTATCCTTTGCCCAGGAAGAGCCGCCGATATCATGCTGTCCGCAGGCATGTATCTCAAAGTCAGTAAATCCTTCGTCTATTTTAGATTGGATTTCCTGTAATAAATCCTGTGTTGAAATTCTTTCGTTATTAACTATACCTTCTATTGTAATTGATTTCATATTTTCCCTAGCATACATATTGAATATCTAATCTGTCGGCAACGTTTTTGTCTACTGTAATCAAAGCATCAGAACGTCCGATTGGAAGTGCTGAGCAGCCGGTTGCTGCCATCAGTTTTCTAAGTTCAAAATCTGTTGCGATAAAGTAATTTACAAGATTTTGGGCAACTTTATCTATGTCTAACCGTTTGGTAAGACATACATCTTGTGAAGCAATACCTGCAGGGCAAAGACCTGTGTTACAAGCGTTACATCTTTCTGTATCGTTCCCGACACAGCCTGCAATCTCTAAAAGTAATCGACCTGAGAATACTCCGTTTGCACCTAAACAAATTAGTTTGAATGCATCTGCCGCAAAACTGCCGGTTTGCCCTAATCCGCCGCCTGCGAAAATCGGGATTTCACCTTGTCTGCCCTGATGAACTGCTGCAAGATAACAATCTCTGAGTTTTGATGTAATCGGGTGTCCGGTGTGGTTTAAAGATATTTCGTGGGCGGCGCCTGTACCTGCTGCTAAGCCGTCAAGGAAAAATCCGCCTACAATATTATATGGATCCCTCAAGAGGTTGTTATATACAGATACGCTTGTTGCCGATGCTGCAACTTTTATTGCAACAGGCACTTTAAAATTGAATGCCGCATTCATTGACAGAAACATCTTTTGAACACTTTCTTCTATTGAATATAGACCTTGATGTGTAGGAGGACTCAGCAAATCGGCTTTTGGAACACCTCTGATTTCCTGAATATATTTGGCAACTTTGTTTGCCATAAGCATCCCACCGTCACCCGGTTTTGCCCCCTGTCCTATTTTGATTAATATTCCTGCCGGATCCTCTGTCATGTCAGGCATTGCATCAATTATTCTGTTCCAGCCGAAGTGTCCTGAGGCAATTTGTAAAATCATGTATTTTACATACTTTGATTTTAAAAGTTTTGACGGGATTCCGCCTTCTCCTGTACACATCCTGACAGGGATTCCCATAACTTCATTTAGATATGCAGTTGCAATTGCCATTGCTTCCCACATTCTCCAGGAAACGGCACCTATTGACATATCTCCCATTATAATCGGATAAATCCAGTTGTTCGGCGGAAGTTTTTTGGTTTCTATAATTGTATCATTTTTTATTTCAAACCCCAGTTTATCTGCGGATAAAACTCTGCCGAACGGGGTTTTTAATTCAAATGTATGTCTGACAGCATCCAAAGACGGGTCTGTCATTTGAGAGATTCTGCCGACTTTTATTTTGTCTAATGTTCTGCCCTCAGTATTCAGGTTTGAGCGTCCGCCTTTTTTTACAGAATCTGCTTTTGCTGCACGATAGCGGACTGAATATCTGTCATCGGTGTTTCTTTTAACGTGAATTGCTCCGTTTGGACAGACTCTGACACACATTCCGCATCCCCTGCAGTGTTCCGCAAAAGATACATTTTGTTTTATTACAATAACTTTTTCAAACTTATTTTTTTCTGTTATAGAGCCTGATTTTTTACGTTGTTCAATAGCCGGTTTAATAGCGTTGAATGCGCAAGCGGCAACACATTTACCGCATTGGATACATTTTGATTCGTCGTATTCAATAATCCAAGGTAAATCATCTATATGCAATTCGTTAACTGTTACTGCTGCCATCTTTCCACCGTTAAATCGTTATTTACAACTACCATTTCTCTCTCTTTGGGATAAATATCCTGGCGGATATCCCTGTGAGGGAGTAAATCGTTTACACCTGCAACCTCTGAGGTCATAATGACTGTATTATCGTCACGTCCTATAACAACAGGTCTTAGTTTTTTTGAATCACAGGTACACAATAGTCTGCCGTCAGGTGTAACCGATAGAACTGTATTCGGACCGTTTGTTTCTAAGTGCTCCAGTGATGCTTTTATTCTTAATAAAATATTTTTATCTTCTCTTTTATTAATTGAATCGTAAGAAAGCGGATTTATTACGTGCATAAAGTATCTTAAAGGCCATTTCAGAATTTTGTTTACATAATGCAGGGTGTATAAGAAGCATTGAGAATCAGATTCAAATCCTACATAACCTTTGTATAACCCTTGCTGATACTGTTTATTTTTCTCGTAGAAGGTGTTTTCTCCGTTAACAAGAACTGTGTAACCTTCAAGCACAAACGGATGTGCTGCGTATCTTACTATATCGTAATTTGTGTTTTGTCTGCATTGTGCCGTTATAATTTTGGCACAAGGTTCATCTTTATCCTCCCAGAGTCCGAAATATGTTCCGATATCTTTTGGGCTGCCTATTTCTTTAAGTGTCAGTATATCCGGCCAGAAGGAATAAATAAACCCTTCGTTATCTTCTTCTAGAGCTTTTCTCAGTCTTAAACTTGTATCAATTAACAGTTCTTCTTTTTCTTCTTTGGTTGCGTATTTATGACTTTTGGGATACTGCAAAACTTCAAAAATATAATTAGGCATCGGAGAGATTTTTAAACCTTTTTGGTTATTCACATCCGGAGACCACTGAAGAACTCTTGTAAAACCGATATCGTGCAGAATATCTTCCGCAAGCCGTGTTCCTTTAACTGTGGCAGCCATAGAAAGACAAGGCAGATCTTTATAAGATTCAAAAATCCCGCCTAAATCTTGCATTACAAAAGCAAATCCGGAATCGTCGTGTCCTTCTTGTTGTGAACGCATCAATTTTAAGGCCATTGACGGATACACGTATTTCTTTGATTTAATCGCACCTATTCTACACATCTTTATTATTTTATTCTCTTATTAGGCTTATTGTCAAGGAAATGAAATATTTTTACATTAATAAATATCTTTTTGTTATAATTTAATAACGATGAACGAAGATTTAGAAGATAATAATATCAAAGCACCACTAGTCGATGCAATGAAAAAAGCTTTAAAGAATCCAACGTATCAGTTCCACATACCGGGACATACGAAAGGGCAGGGTGTTTATCAGCCTTTTAGAGATTTAGTCGGAGAAAGATTATTGGCTCTTGATACAACGGATGAGTTTGATAATTTAGGGACCTTGAATCCGCCGACCGGTCCTATTAAGGAGGCTGAATTGTTGGCTGCAAAGGCTTTTGGTGCGCAGCGCAGCTTCTTTTTATTGAACGGTTCAACAATCGGGAACCTTGCACTTGCAATGGGGACTACAAAACGCGGGCAAAAAGTTGTTGTAAACAGAAACTGCCACCGTTCAATTTTGACTGGACTTATTATGTCCGGAGCGGAGCCTGTTTGGGTATTGCCGGATAAGCTTGATGACTGGTCAATCTGGGGAAAAATTACTCCTCAGGCAATAGAAAAAGCTCTTTCAGAAAACGAAGATGTATCTTGTGTTTGGGTAACAAACCCTACTTACGAAGGGGTTGTATCTGATATAGCAGGAATCAGTGACGTATGTAAGCGGTATAATGTTCCTCTCTTTGTTGATGAGGCGCACGGCTGTTTGTGGAATTTTTCTGCTAAACTTCCTACTCCGGCATTACAGCAGGGGGCAGATGCGGTTGTTCACTCTCTTCATAAAACAGGCGGCAGTATGAGCCAGACTTCAATGCTGCATATTGCCAAAAAAGATTCCAGAGTGGATATAGAAGTTTTGGAAAGAACTTTAAAACTGTTGCATACCACAAGTCCGTCACTTCTTTTGCTGACGAGCCTTGATGCTGCAAGGGCGCATCTTGAATCCGAAGTTGGCAAAGAACAGATTGAACGTGCGATTACTAATGCAGATTATTTAAAATCACAGATAGATAATATGAAAAATGTATTTTATCTGGATTCAATTGATACTGATCCTACAAAAGTATTTATCAGGGTAAACGGTTTATCCGGTAAAAGTTTAGAAATGATATTGGAGCACGATTATAATATCGAAGTAGAATCTGCATCAGATATAGGAATTCTAGTTCTTTCTAATCTCGGGAATGATTTATCTGATTTTGAATATCTGGTTAATTGTTTGAAAGAAATTGATAAAACAGATTACTCAGAACACCCTATTATCGACAAAAAGAAACATATGCCGATGTTGACACCTCAAATTAAGATGAGATTAAGAGATGCATATTTTGCACCCAAAGAATTGATAAATAAATATGATGCTATTGGCAGGATTTCTGCGGAGGTCGTTGCCGAATGCCCTCCTGGGATTGCAATATTACTTCCGGGTGAATTGATAACAGAAGAACATTTGCCGTATTTGAAAGATTATAAAGAGATTGAAGTGATTAGGCAAGTGACTAGTGATTAGTGAGTGGAAAGGCAGCTGGGGGATTAAGCAGCTATGCAGCTAAGATGACTGATTGCGAATATTACAAATAATTTCGCCTAACAGCTTAACTTCATAGCCACATAGCTACTTTCTTCTATGAGTCGTAGTTACACCAGAAAATCAAAAACATGAAAGATTGCCGCGCTATCGCTCGCAATTGTACATGTCAAATAATTAGTTACATTTTACTTAAGAATAAAAAGGAGTAACTAATAATGACATCAAGTAACAAA
>CALUXY010000010.1 GCA_944324855.1 Candidatus Gastranaerophilales bacterium
AAATGAAAACAGAATACAATTATGCGCTCGTAGCTCAGTAGGATAGAGCGGAGGTTTCCTAAACCTTGTCTGCCGTGAGTTCGACTCTCACCGGGCGCAGTTTATTTAAAAATAAAATAGTAGTTTGAGGTTTCTACTCCAACAAAATCTATCCAGGCAAAAATCATTCCTCTGTTAATCTGAAATCTTCAGGCAAGGATTCCTCTATCTTCTTTACAAGTTCTGATGGTTTAATTCCGAGAGATTCTGCTATCATCCATAAAGTTACAAATTTACAATTAACTTCACCTTTTTCAATATGACTAAGCGTTCTACTTCCATAATCATATTCACTACCTAATTTATTAACAGTTTTATTTGTTAATTTTTCCCGAAGTTTTTGTACTATTTCTCCGGTTATTTTAGCTAATATATTTGTTTTCCCATTGGATACTTGCATAATTTCATAATAAGTGTTATATTAGATTTATATTTGCCATGTATGGCAAATAAATAGTACAAAGTTAATTTTATTTACATTTGAAACATTAAAATACGTTCTATTTGTAAGAAAACGATAAATGTGCTATTATGTATTCGTACTTATAGCCTGATAGGATTAATTTTATGTATGAAACTGATAAAGATGAGATTATGCTCTGGGATGAGTATGGTGAAGACCAGACTCATTTAATTTGCCGATGGATAGAACTTAGAAAAGAGCATAAACTTTCTCAGAAACAACTTGCCCAAAAAATGGATATGGAAGAAGAAGATATAAAAGACATTGAAGAAGGTCGAAAAAGTATTAGAATTATAATGATTATTAGGCTATGCGCAGCTCTTAAAATATCTCCGCCGACTTTTTATGAGTATAAGAAATAAATGTAAACTAATTTCATTTTTACCCTATTTGTTGTAAAATTATCCTATGATTAAATTGGAAGAGATAGTGGATTATAACGGTATAAAAATCTCAAAAATATCAACGGATACACGTACAATCCAGCCGGGTGATTTTTATTTACCTCTAAAAGGTGCTAATTTTGATGGGGAAAAGTTTATTTCTCAAGCTGTTGAAAAAGGCGCAGCCGGATATTTTACAACAGGTGATGAAAAAATAGAAGGTGCTGTTGCAATAAAAGTTCCCGATACAAAAATTACATATCTTGAACTTGCTAAACAACGCAGGCTTAAGGTTAATCCGAAAGTTATTCTTATAACCGGAAGCTCGGGAAAAACGACTACAAAAGAACTCGTATATTCTGTTATCTCTCAAAAATACAAAACATTTAAAACTCCTTTAAACCACAATAATGAAATAGGGTTTTGCCAAACCATATTTGAAATGCCTGATAATACGGAAGTATTAGTTTTAGAGGCAGGCATGAGAGGATTAGGAGAAATTGAACTTATTTCAAAATACGCCGTTCCTGATATTACAATTATTTGTAATGTCGGTACCGCACACATAGGAAGACTGGGTTCAAAAGATAATATTGCAATTGCAAAATGTGAAGTAACGAAGTATCAAAAGCCTGACGGTATTTTTATCGGTCATGATGATGAATTAATACATAAACATCTGAATTTTAGCGGAGAAAAAATATTTTATTCTATTAAAGATACCGATATACTTGAGAGAAAAATAGGATATTCAAGATTTTCTTATAAAGAAAAAAATTACTCTTTGAATATTGAAGGTGATTATAATATTGAGAACTCTCTTGCCGCTATTGAAGCAGGTATTGCACTTGATATAGATTATAACTTGATAAAACAAGGGCTGGAAAACTATCATCCGATTGAAAAAAGATGGGAAATAGAACATGTTGGAAAGTTTGATATCATTAATGACAGCTATAATGCTAATCCTGAATCCATGAAAGCGGCTTTAGGTACAATATTTGAACTTTACCCTGATTCTGTAATTGTTCTCGGTGATATGGGTGAACTCGGAGATAACGAAATAGAATTCCATAGGGAAGTGGGTGAATTTATAAACAGGCATACTCATAAAGAAAACACTATTTTTACTGTAGGAAATCTTGCAAAAGAATTTGGCGGAAACAAAAATTTTGAATCAAATAAAGATGCTGCTGAATATATTATTCAAAATATAAAAGAGAACAAAACAATATTTTTTAAAGCATCACGTTCAATGAAATTTGAAGAAATTATAAATTACATAAAGGAGAAAATTAAATGATAATGACATCGGTATCCTTTTTATTGGGATTGATATTATGTCTTTTATTCGGAATACCGTATATAGATTTTTTAAAGAAAAAAATGATAGGTCAATATATAAGAGAGGAAGCACCTGATTCACACAATCAGAAAGCCGGAACTCCTACAACCGGCGGTGTATTTATTATTCTGGCGGCTTTATTGGCTTCTGTAACCACTCTTTTTATGGCGGAAAAATTTACATCATCTGCTTGGATTGTTCTTATAACATTTTTATTCTATGCACTTGCAGGATTTCAGGATGATTTTCTTAAAATTAAAGGACACGAAAACAAGGGATTGAGTGCAAGAGGGAAATTTTTACGTCAAATAATTATTGCTTTATTGCCTATTTTTTATGCAATGCAAACCTATGGAACCTTTGGAACACAAATATCATTTGGGAATGTTGTTATAGATTTAGGCTGGTGGTATCCGTTACTTGCAATTATTGCAATAACGGGAGCATCTAATGCTTATAACCTTACAGACGGGTTAGACGGACTTGCTGCATCAACCGGTGTTCCTGTATTTATGGGATGTGCATTTATTGCTCTTTTATCACATTATGATTTTATCGCTATAATTGCTGCAGCTATGGCTGGTGCTTTACTCGGGTTTTTGAGATACAACAAGCCGAAAGCTCAAGTATTTATGGGAGATACAGGCTCTCTTGCAATCGGCGGACTTTTGGGAACGATTGCAATTATGGGTAAATTTGAACTTTATTTAGTAATATTAGCCGGTGTATTTGTAATAGAATGTTTATCTGTAATGATTCAAGTTACGAGTTTCAAATTAACAGGCAAACGTGTATTTAAGATGTCACCTATACACCATCATTTTGAACTTTCAGGATTTACGGAACGTCAAATAGTAAAAGGGTTTGCAATTTCATCCTGTATATTTTCTGCTGTTGCGGTGATTATATTTGAACTCTTTCATACAGGAGTATTACAATGAGTATAAACTGGCATGATAAAAAAGTTTTGATAATGGGTTTTTCAATGAGCGGAAAATCTGCCGCAAAGTATCTTGCAAAACATGGAGCAAATGTTTATATAACAGAAGATAGAGAAGAAAAACCTGAGGACAAAAAAGAATTAAAAGAATTAAAATCTTTAGGAATAAAAGTAGAATTTGGCGGTCATTCTGAGAAGTTTTTAAACGATTCTTATGTTGCAATTGTAAGTCCGAGTGTTCCTTTGGATTCAGAACTTTATAAAAAAGTTAAAGAAAAAAATATTCAAATAATTTCGGAGGTTGAACTTGCGTATAAAGAAACGGGCAAGCCTTTTATTGGAATAACCGGGACGAACGGAAAAACAACGACGACAGCTTTAACTTCTCATATTTTGTCATCAGAATACAAAGCGCCTGAATGCGGGAATATCGGTGTTCCGCCGACATCATTGCTGGATTCGGATGTTGATTATTTTGTATGTGAATTGAGTTCTTTCCAGATGGAACATACAAATGCAATGAGAGCACAGATTGCCTGCTGGACAAATTTTACACCTGACCATATAACCTGGCATGGAACGTTGGAAAACTATTTTAATGCGAAAGCAAAACTTTTTACTCCGCCGACAGCAGCTGCGTTTGCGATTTTAAACGGAGCGGACGAAAAATTGCTTGAGTTTTCAAAAACCTGTGCAGGAGAAGTATTCTTGTTTGATAAAGAAACAGAGGATAATTGTTCTTATATAAAAGATGGCGGAATATATTTTAAACGCAAAGGAAAAGAAGAGTTTATCATTAAACTTGCGGATTGTCCGTTAATCGGGCATCATAATTACCAAAATATAATGTGTGCGGTAATTATTGCGAAACTTATCGGTATTTCTAACGAACATATTCAGGAAAGAATAAAAAATTTTGTTGTTCCCGAGCACAGACTTGAAAAGGTCAGAGAGTATAGGGGAATAACTTTTTATAACGATTCAAAAGCTACAAATCCCGAGGCTTCAATTGTTGCAATAAATTCGTTTAATAATTGTGATGTTGCATTAATTGCGGGCGGCAGAGATAAATTAACAACTCTTGAAGAATTTTGTGAGTCTGTTAAAAAACATATTAAAACGGTTATTTTAATAGGGGAAGCTGCGGAAAGATTTGAAAAAGATTTGCGTGCCTCCGGTTTTGATAATATAATTAATACGGATTCACTTGAGGCCGCAGTAGATAAAGCAATTGAATTAAAGCCTGACAACGTCTTGTTGTCCCCTGCGTGTGCAAGTTTTGATATGTTTAAGGGTTACGAGGAGAGAGGAACGGTATTTAAGAATTATGTATTATCAAAGAAGTAACAGCGGAAGAAACAGAACTCCCAGAAATACTAATACAACTCAACAAAATATCATAATAACACCTCCCGATAAAACTTTGATGGTGGTTGTTGTGTTCCTTGTCGTAATCGGGATTATGGTTATATTTTCTGCAAGTGCACCTAAATGTGTTAATATGGGTGTTAATCCTGCAAAATTTGCAATTCAACAGATTCTTGGTGTAATTGTAGGGTATATCGGTTTAAGATTTTTGAGTAATTACGATTATAGAAAACTTGTAAATGTTACCAATATTTATGCGTATATTGTTATTGGTTTGCTGCTTTTGGTACATTTTACCGGCGATGTTGTAAACGGAGCTCAAAGATGGTTAAATTTGGGGCCGTTGAGTCTCCAGCCGTCAGAATTTGCAAAACCTGCAGTTGTTTTGCTTTTAGCAAATGTATTCCATAAAGATGCAAATATTGCAGACCCTAACAAATGGGCAAATGCTTTTATTCCGATACTTATAATGGTTGGTCTGATATTTATTCAACCAAACCTTAGTATGGTAATTCTTTTAGGAATGACATCCGTAATTTTGTATTTATGTGGAAACGGTTCAGTCAAACTCATTGGAATGATGGCGGCAACGGTTATTCCTGTACTGCTTTTACACGGGCTAAAAGGATACCAATCTTCAAGAATTACAACCTGGCTGCATCCTGAAAGCGACCCATTGGGAGCCGGATATAATATTATTCAATCTCTGGTTGCATTTGCATCCGGAGGACTTTATGGTGTAGGATTCGGGGCATCCAAACAAAAACTTGCCTGGCTGCCTGAGGCGCATACGGACTTTATCTTTGCGGTTGTAGGTGAAGAATTAGGTTTTGTCGGGTGTGTTCTTGTGCTTGTACTTTTCTGGACATTGCTGCAAAGAGGGTTTGTTATTGCATCCCGCTGTCCTGATATGTACGGGAAGTTACTGGCGGTCGGGCTTACATTCTCTATTTGTTTCCAAGCATTTTTAAACATGTCTGTTGCAAGTTCATTCCTGCCTGCAACAGGTGTTCCGATGCCGTTTATTAGTTATGGCGGTTCATCGGTTATGGTTTCTTTATGGATGATAGGAATTTTATTAAATATTTCAAAGAAAAGAGTACAAAAAATAAGGGTACAACAAAATGTCGAATATATCTAGCAAAAAGTATTTTATTACAGGAGGAGGTACAGGAGGACATATTTATCCCGCAATGGCTGTAGCGGATGTTCTTGCAGAAATGGGAGATGACGTAGAGATTTATTATGTCGGAAATCCTAATAATCTTGAATATTCTATTGTTCAGCAAAAAGGATACAAATTCCTGCCTGTTTATATTAAAGGGATGCCGAGAAAAATCGGGTTCAAATTTTTATGGTGGACGTTTAAACTGTTTATTGCAGTGATTCAATCGCTTTATTATCTTTACAAATACAGACCTAATGCAATTTTTGGTACAGGCGGATATGTTTCTGCGCCGATTATGATTGCATCAATTATTGAAGGTAAAATACCGTTTATGATGCACGATTGTGATGCTCAACCTGGGCTTGTTACAAGAAAACTTGCTCCTTATGCGGCTTGTGTATCTTTAGCTTTTGACAAAGCAAAAGATTATATTAAAAATAATAACTGCCAAGTTAACGGGAATCCTTTAAGACCGAGATTTAAAACCCTAACTAAAGGTCTTGCAAGGGCAGGTTTAACCCTGGATTATAATAGACCGGTTTTACTTGTTATGGGCGGTTCTCAAGGTGCAAAATCTATTGATGATGCGTTAGTGGAAATTGTTAAAGAATTATCAACAGTTAACAATATTCAGATAATTTTCCAAACGGGGAAGAAAAATTATCAGGATATAACAGATAGACTTTCGCAGCTTTATCCGCATTATGATAAAGATAAAAATATATTAGTAAGACCGTATTTTGATGATATGGTAACTGTCTTGAAATCAGCGGATATTGTAATTTCACGCGCAGGCTCATTAAGTTTATCGGAAATATTTGCATCTGATGTTGCGCCTGTTCTTATTCCTTATCCGCATGCAGCATCAGATCATCAAAGAAGAAATGCAAAATTTGTTGAAGAACAAGGTGCTTGTATTTATCTTGAAGATAAAGATGCAAACCCGAATTCTTTAAAAACCATAATTAACAAATTGCTTAACGATGAAGAGCTTCAATCAAGATTAAGGGCTAACTGTGCAAAGCTTGCTCAATACGATGCTTTAAAGGATATTGTTAATCAGTTTGTACAAATTGCGGAGTAATGGATGAAACAGGGACAAATTCTAAAAATTCATTCAGATTTTTATTATGTTGTATCAGGAAACGAACAATTTGAATGCAAATTGAGAGAAGTTTTAAAAAAACAACAAAAAAAAATCTGTGTCGGAGATTATGTAGAATTTGATAACGGACATATTGTAAACCTTCTGCCGCGTAGAAACTTTATCCAGAGACCTTCTGTTGCAAATATTGACCAGATAGTTATTGTATCAGCAGTTGAAGAGCCGCATCTTGATTTGCATCAGCTTGATAGATACATCGCATTCGGAGAATATTCCGGAATTGATATCAAACTGTGTTTTAACAAAAATGATTTATCAAAAGATGACAGTATGATAGAAGAAGTTTTTTCTATTTATGAACCTATGGGATATGATATAATTTTTACATCGGCTCTGGAAAAACTTGGTATAGAAGATTTTCAAGAGATGATGGAAGGAAAAACATCCGTTCTGTGCGGTTCATCCGGGGTAGGGAAATCAAGTCTTTTAAATGCGTTAAATCCTGATTTTCATTTGAGGACAAAAAGTATAAGCGAAAAAACAGGCAGAGGAACGCATACAACAAGACATTCAGAAATTTTAAATATTTCTGATACAACCAGAATAATTGATACTCCGGGGTTTAGTAATTTGAAATTTGATTTTCTTCTGCCGTGGGATGTTGCAAAACTCTTTAGAGAGTTTAGACCGTATCTTGGAACTTGCAAATTCCAAAATTGTGTTCATATAATGGAATCAGATTGTGCAGTCAAAGAAAATCTTGATAAAATTGCAAAATCCAGATACGAAAGTTATAAAGAGTTTGTAGAAGAAGCTAAAGAATACAAAGAAAAAATAAAATACGAAGGTCGTAAAAAAGAAAGTTTTGAAAAAAAACACAATGATAAAACGGCAGTTAAAATAAGCGCTCAAAAACGAACTTCTTCAAGACGAACATTAAAACAACAACTTTATAAGGAAGATATAGATGAATAAATTAATAGAAAAAGTAGATAAAGCATTAGACGAATATCTTGAAATAAAATATCCGGAAGATATTTTTAAATCTATGAAATATACAGTAACTTTACCGGGGAAAAGGCTCCGTCCTGTTATGTGTCTTGAAGCTTGCAGAATATTTGGCGGCAATATGGATGATGCACTTCCGACCGCCTGTGCAATAGAAATGCTTCATGCGCAAAGTCTTATTCATGATGATTTGCCTTGTATGGATAACGATGATTTCAGGCGCGGTAAACCTTCTAATCATAAAGTTTTTGGGGAAGCAGTTGCAGTTCTTGCCGGAGATGCACTGTTATCTTTTGCTCCGCAGTTGATTATAGAAAAGTCAAAAAATCTTTCAAGCGAAACAATAATAAAAGTTTTGTACGAATACACTCAAACAGCAGGTGCATACGGATTAATTGCAGGGCAAGTTGTTGATATTGAAAGTGAAAATAAAGGGATAAAAAATCCGGAAGTCCTGGATTTTATTCATACTCACAAAACAGCAGATTTATTCAGACTTTCACTCAAAGCGGGGGCAATAATTGCAGGTGCTGATAATAATGCTCTTGAAGAAATGGATAATCTTGCTCAAAAATTCGGACTTGCATTCCAGATTTATGATGATATTTTGGATGAAATTTCATCGTTTGAAGAAATGGGAAAAACCGTCGGCAAGGATAAAAATTCTAATAAACTTACTTATGTTTCTCTATACGGGTTAGAAAAGGCCGAAGAAAAACTAAATATTTTATTTAATGAGGTTTATGATATAATAAACAAGTATAACTCAGATATTTTTAAAACTATCGTTGATAATATGAAGAAAAAATTAGAGAAAAATGGAGGTTAAATGGAGCTTGCGAAATGGGTTAATACCGGATATGAAGTATTATTTGTAAGTTTAACGGCACCTATTATTGCACAAACTATCAAGTTTTTCCTTCATCTTTTAATGGACAAAAAAGTAGATTTACGTCTGTTTACAACAACCGGCGGTATGCCGAGTGCTCACTCTGCCTGTGTTGTCGGATTATCTACAACTGTTGGTATAATATGCGGATTTGATTCTGTTGAGTTTGCAATTGCAATGGGTAATGCCCTTGTTGTTATGTATGATGCTGCTGGTCTAAGACGTGCTGCAGGACGTCAGGCTGCTTGTTTAAACAGAATTCTTGATGATTTTTATAAACACGAAATTCAGGCTATAGGCGGAAAACTTAAAGAACTTTTAGGACATACTCCCATTCAAGTTTTCTGGGGTGCAGTTCTTGGTGTTGTTTATGCGTTTTATATTCACCATTATTTTTTAAATCATGTTATGGGTAATTAAAAAACAATTGATTTTATGGATAGTTGTATCAGCAAATAATAAGAGGGCATTTCACTTTGCCTAACCTGCGGTTAAATGTGCAGGCAGAGTTTCAACCTGATACATTTACATCTATCCCTGGGCTTCGGCACCGGATACGATTTCAATAAGTTCCTGGGTAATTGCACCTTGACGGGCTTTGTTGTAGTTAACAGTTAACGTATCAATCATTTCTTCTGCGTTATTAGATGCAGCAGACATCGCAGTCATTCTTGATGCAAGTTCACTTGCGTTTGCTTCCAATAATGCCTGATAGATTGAATTTGTTACATACATTGGTACAAGTTTTTTCAAAATACTGTCGGTTGAAGGAATGAATTCCATAAGAGGATCAGGTTCTCCTTTAGTTTCTGTCATTTCTTCAAGTTTTACAGGAAGAACTGTCCAGTCTTGTACCGAATAGGACATCATATTATTAAATCTTGTTGTTATAATTTCTATTTTATCAATTTTTTCATTGATAAAATCATCGGCAACATCTTCTGCTATCATACGAGCTCCTGACGGTGTCGGGTCATTCGCAACAGCAAGGTAAGTTTTTGCAACTTCAATGTCGTCATTTTTGTGCTTAAAAGCTGAAACACCTTTTTGACCGACTATGTACATAACAACTTTTTTACCTTCGTCTTCGTATTCTTTTATTTTCTTCAAAATAGTTCTCACAACGTTTGCATTATATGCGCCTGCAAGTCCTTTGTTTGAAGATATCAAAACAAGTCCGACTGTTTTAATTTCACGGCGGGTTAACAAACCAAAGTAGTTACTAAGACTATCTTCAATTTTTTCTCCTGATTGAGAAATTTCATTGACAGTTGAAAGCATTTTTCTAAACAAAGACAAAAGTTCATTAGAGAATGGTCTTGCTGCTTTAACAGAAGATTCTGCTTTTTTTACTTTTGCTGCTGCAACCATTTTCATTGCTCTTGTAATTTTTTTTGTGTTTTCTACACTCTGGATTCTGCTTTTAATATCTTTTAAATTTGCCATAACTTTCCCTTTGATTTATTAATCACAGGCGGGATTATCCCGCCTGAAAAATAATTTATAAACTAGCTTTGTAGTTATCAAGTTCTTTTCTCAATGCTTCCATATCAGCATCTTCAAGGTTAGCACCTTGGTTAAGTTTTTGAGCCAATTCAGGAAGTTTAGAGTTAAAGTATTCAAACCAGCCTTCTTTGAAGTTTTGAATTTCTTTGTTGTCAACATCATCTAAATAACCTTCGTTAGCCGCAAACAGAATAGAAACCTGATTTGCAACTGTTAAAGGTTTGTACTGTGCTTGTTTCAAAACTTCTGTCAATTTTTGACCTTTAAGAAGTTGTTTCTTAGTTGTTGCGTCCAAATCAGATGCGAATTGTGCGAATGCTTCTAATTCTCTGAATTGAGCAAGGTCAAGTCTTAGTTTACCTGCAACCTTTTTGATTGCTTTAGTTTGAGCAGCACCACCAACACGGGATACTGAAATACCTGCGTTAATAGCCGGTCTTATACCTGCGTTGAATAATGATGATTCAAGGAAGATTTGACCATCGGTAATAGAGATAACGTTTGTTGGAATGTACGCTGAAACGTCACCTGCTTGGGTTTCGATAATAGGAAGTGCTGTAATACTTCCGCCGCCCAATTCATCAGAGAGTTTAACCGCTCTTTCCAATAATCTTGAGTGAAGATAGAATACATCACCCGGATAAGCTTCACGTCCAGGTGGTCTTCTAAGTAACAAACTCATTGCACGATATGCTTGAGCTTGTTTAGTCAAGTCATCATATATGATAAGAACGTGTTTACCTTGTTCCATAAATTCTTCTGCGATTGCAACCCCTGCAAACGGTGCGATATATTGCAGCGGAGCAGGTTCATTTGCTGTTGCGGAAACAATAATTGAATATTCCATTGCACCGTGAGTTTCAAGGGTTTTAGCCAATTGAGCAACGGTTGATGCTTTTTGCCCGATTGCAACGTAAATACAAATTACATCCTGCCCTTTTTGGTTAATGATTGTGTCAATTGCAATAGCAGTTTTACCTGTTTGTCTGTCGCCAATAATCAACTCACGTTGACCACGTCCGATAGGTGTTAAAGCATCAATAGCAGTTAAACCTGTTTGTAATGGCTGGTGAACAGATTTTCTTGCAACAATACCAGGTGCAATTCTTTCAACCGGTCTTGTTTTTTCATAGGATATATCGCCTTTGCCGTCCAGCGGTTTACCTGTTGGACTAATAATACGTCCGATTAAGCTGTCACCAACAGGAACAGATGCAATTCTGCCGGTTGTTTTTACTGTCATACCTTCTTTAATTTGGGTATATTCACCTAAGATTACAACCCCGACATTGTCTTCTTCAAGGTTTAAAGTGATACCCAAAGTTCCACGGCCGTCTTCAAACTCAACAAGTTCGTTTGACATAACGTTTCTTAAACCGTAGATTCTGGCAATACCGTCACCTACTTCAAGAACGCTGCCGACATTTGATATTTCTGTTTTTAATTCATAGTTCTCGATATTCTCTTTTATTATCGAACTAATTTCATCAGGATTAATAACTGCCATCGTTTTCCCTCTTTATTTAATTATATTTCTACCTATCATTTGTAATTTTGATTTCAGACTCGTATCAACAATACTGTCACCAACTATAAATACAAGTCCTGCAATAATATCTTTATCAACAGACCAGTCAACTTTTAATTCTTTTTGAAGTTTACCGGATAATCTGTCTTTAATTGTTTGTTTCATATTATCATCTAAATCAACAGCGGATACAATTTCAATGTGTACAATATTGTATTCTCTGTCAAGTGAGTTTTGAAACTCTGATAAAATGCTCGGAATAATATTGAAACGGTCTTTTTCAATCAGATATAATAAGAAGTTTAGAGTTATTTTGTTAATCTTTCCTTCAAAAACTTTTGTTGTTACATTCTGTTTTTCAGCTTTTGAAACTTCCGGATTCTTCATAAGATTAATAAATTCTTCTGAAGAATCAATTACTTCTTTTATATTTTCAAGATCTTTTAATACTTCTTTCCTTTCAACCATATGAGATTCGCAAAGTTCACTCAAGGCTTGAGCATATCGTTTTGCAACCGTTTGAAATTCTATTTGTTCTGCGTTTTTCATTATATTACTCCGATTCCGTCGATTGCATCAATACTTTCATAAATATATCTTTGATGCAGATTAGGATCTCTTTCTAATTCTGATTTAATATGTGCCTCAGCAAGTTTCATTGCTTCTTCGGCTGTTTCTTTTAAAATATCGTTTTTAACAGTTTTTATATTAGCATCAATAGCTTTTTTACTGTTTTCTTTTATTGTATCTCTTTGAACATTTGCTTCTTCAATAAGTTTTTCACCGACAAATTTCGCTTTTTCTTCCGCTGCTTGGAAAATTTTTAACATTTCTTCGTCGACTTTTGTAGCATCTTCTTGAGCTTTGTAGAGTTTAGTAATACTTTCATCTTTGGCTTTTTCAGAATCTGAAATATTTTGTTCTATTTTCTTCCTGCCGGCTTCAATTTTGCTGCCCAAATCAAACTTTTTAACCATCCATGCAAGTAATAAAATCATTACTATAAAGTTAAATAAGTTAGATTCACAAATTTTAGCCCATATTTCAATTAGTTGTTCCATTTATGCCTCTATATATTAGTTTCATAACCTAAGATTTTTGATGATATTATGCTTGCAAGAGTATTAACTTCTGATTTCAAACTGTGTCTTGCTTCAATAACTTCACCATCTGTTTTTGCCTGAGCAATAGCGATTTCTTTTCTTGAAAGATTTCTTTCTGAATCAAGCATTGCATCTTTTTTAGCTTTGTACTCTTTCAAAATTTTTTGATAAGTTTCTCTTGAAGACTTTTGTGCTTTTTCTATACTTGCAGCCTGCCATTTTTGAAGCGTATCAAGTTTTTCCAAAGCAACTTTTGACTTCATATTATTATTATCAATTAAGTCTTTTCTTTCTTTAACAATTCTTTCAAGCGGTTTATAAAGAATAGCGTTCATAATAATCATAAATATTACGAAACTAATCATTGCTATGAAAAAAGTTGCATTAAACTCTAACATGTTCTTTCCCTTTTGACTGTCTGTGAGTAGTGATTAGTGAAGAGTGATGAGAAAAACTCAATTCACTTTTCACTATTTCACTTTTCACAAAAAATATCTATTTAGCGAATACTAACAATAAAGCGATGAATAACGCATAGATTGAAGTTGCTTCAGCTAAGCCGGCACCAATAATGAAGTTTTTGAAAGCTTCACCTTTAATTTCAGGTTGTCTTGCAACAGCATCCAAAACACCTTTAGTTGCAATACCGATACCGATACCACCACCGAATACGCCCAATGCAGCAAGACCTGCACCTAATTGTGCTGCGTTAAAATCAAATGATGTTGCTAATTGTTCTACTGCCATAAATTTTTCTCCTTTATTTATTTGTCAAATGACTGAGTAACTTCTTGATTAACTGATTAATTTTAAACGAGTAAACAAAAATTTCAATTTTATTTTATTTTTATTTACCCCTCCGTTTACTCCTATTCTTCCTCGTTTACAGCCATTGTGATGTATGTCGTGGATAGTAAAGCGAATACTAACGCCTGGATTAAAGCGACAAACAACTCAAATAACATAAACGGTAAAGGTAAGAAGTAGGCTAACATTCCTAAAAATGTCATAACCATGATTTCTCCGGCCAATATGTTGGCAAAAAGTCGGAGAGCAAGTGAAAACGGACGAACAAAGAGCTCAAGTCCGTCAATCAATGTAGTCATAATTCCGCCGACAGACCAGCCGTGGAAAAAGAACTTCATTGCGCCATGTTTTTTAATACCGTAATAGATATAATATATAGAAACAACAATTGCCATAGCGGCAGTCATGTTAATATCATTGTTTGGCGATGCAAGCTCACCGGATTTCAAGTGGATTATTCTTAAAGGAATTTGTCCGACAAGGTTTGCGGTTAAAATAAACATAAATAATGTTAATATAAGCGGGTTATGCTTTTTAGATTCTTCTTCACCCATACCGCTGCTTGTAATTTGAGAGAAATAATTTATAATACTTTCTCCTACATATTGTAATTTTGTCGGGATAACAGATGCATTTCTAATTATTAATATTGCAAAAATAATAAGCAATCCCATAGATAACCACATGGTTAACAGGGTATCCATATTACAAGAAATGCTGTGTCCGGCTAAAACCTTAGTTACTATCCAGTGGGTACTTTCGCTCATAAAAACACTCTTTTCATCTTCTTATTATTGTAACATTTCGCTTTGAGTGTATCACAAGAAAATTCTTTTTGCAATAATAAAAATCAATTATTATTTCAATAATAAAGAGTTATAGAGATTTACACACTTGAATATTATAAGTGATTAGCTGATTAGGTGTTCAGGCAGGCGATTTGGGATTTGAAGTATATGTATTGGTGTCATTACTAATACATGTCAAATAATCAGTGGATGATTTTTCAATAATTATCAGTATAATCATATATATGAAGAAGTTATTGCCGATAATTATAACTATATTTCTGATATCGGGACCTGTGTATTCCAAAACAGTAGATAATACGGTTGACTCAATGAATATACAGTCGCAAAAAGGTTATATCGGAACGTTACCCGATGTGACAGCAAAATTTCAGCCTTCCACTCCAACAGAAGCAACACCTGTATTTGAAGCACAGGACGGTTTTGATGACCCGGACGAATTAAGACCGGTTCCAAAAGATAACCCTGCGTTTATAAATATCATGTATAAACAGGATAAACATTCTCAATATATGAGTGATGTAGCAAGAATTGTACCTCTGATAGAACAACTTTTAGCAGGGATAGAAGATGAAATGACTCCGCAGGTTTTTGTTGCAAAAGCGGATGTGTTATATCTTAATATTGATGCCCTAAGACGAAAATACGAAGGAAAACCGGAAAGTTATTACATGTCATTTACAAAGCTCATGCCTTTAGGAACGCATGCAAAATCAATCGCAACACTTCGCTCAGAAGCCGAACGTTATAACAAATACCTTGCATACCAATCATCAGGCGCAATATATGCACCGGATAACGTTAATCAACAACTTGAATATCTTAAACAAGAACTTGAAGATGTCCTTGTTATTTTGAAACAAGTAAACTAAAATAAGAATGTATTTAGTTTAAATAGGATTTTTAACATGGACAAACTTTTGAATCAAAAAGGGCATAGGATTGTGACAAAATGGTTTCAGCCATATATGATTCTTGAATCCGCAAAAAAATATTTTGATCTCAAGGACTATACCTTCAACGGGCAAAATAAATTTGAAATGATGGATAAATTCCTTGAAGAAATCAAGAACTCTGAAAAAATAACAGTAGGTCTATATATGAAAAATGTTAATAAATTCTATTTATTAACACTTAAAAACGGTATTGATGAAAATAATGATATAACCGCTTTATACAATCTGCTTTTTAAAAACCAATTTAATTCTGATGAACATTATGATTCTGATGATTGGGTCGAAATTACGACTGATTCCGATAAAGCTTTCAGCATGATTGACCTCGGGAAAGCAGAAGCATCTTTTATTATGAATTTGGAATAAATTATGTCTTTGTCTGAACTTAAAACTGTTATAAACGATATTATTGATGATTATAATCTTGATATTCTTGCGCTTGCCGCAATTATAATCTTTGGGGTTTATTTATTTTTTATTGTTCCGATTATGTACGTTCATACAACCGAAGCTGTTATTGACGGACATCTTATCAATGTAACCTCCAGAGCAAGCGGTCAAATTCTGCATTCATATATCATGAAGGATCAGGAGGTCAGAAAAGGCGACCTTTTGATGGAAATTGATCCGAAAGATTATGAGCAGGAATTGATAAAACTTGAAACAGATCTTGAAATCTACAAGGAAAAACTGCGTATTTTAACAAATGCTCCCTTGCCTGAGGACTTAGCGGCAGAAGGAGAAAATGCGGGGAAAACAATAGACGGAACAAATAATACAACAACTCAAGCGACAGAAAACAAACAAGATAATATGGTCGGTCGTCCGCCGTCTTATGCAAAAGATGAAAAGAATTTTACAAATTATTCAAGAACATATATTCCGGAAGATTTAGCCCAAACAAACTTGACCAGAAAAAGAGTTGTTATGGGTGATGCGGTTCAAAATATGTCAGATACATCTTCAAATAATAACCAACAAGAAAAACAACAAACAGTTGATATAAATATTCCAAAACCTAGTATTGATAAATCAAAAATAGATGTTTCTAATGATACAATTGAATCAGTCCAAAAAGAAATTAAAAATATTCAAGCAATGGAAGAAGAAGTTAAACTCAACCTCTCCTGCACAAAAGTTTTTGCACCGCAAGATGGGATAATATCCGGAGTTTCTATTGCTCAAGGAGATATTGTTAATCCGTCAGATGTTTTGTGTACTCTTATACCAAAACAAGTCTGGGTAATTGCAAGAGTCCATCCTTCACAACTGGGGAAAATACAGGTTGGACAGTTTGTAAAAATTAAAATTCCGGGATATAAGCACAGAACATTTAAAGGTCAAGTCACATCCGTTGACACAACCGCTAAAGTTTATCAGGTTAAAGCGGATGAGCAAGTTGCGCAGGTTGATTCTAACGGACAGCCAACAACAAATTTTGAACCTGCGTATCAAATTAAAATTGAATTTATTGAGGATTATTCCGATTTTAATCTGCCGCCCGATACCAAAGTTGAAGGGCAAATTAAAGTTAAAACTTTTATTAATCAAGGATTTTAGGGGTAGGGGTAAATGTGTATAATAAGTGATTAAGTGACTGGGTGATTAGGTGACTAAGTGATTAAGCAAGTAAAAAGAGTTTAGAAATACAGTTAAGTAGTCAAGCAGCTACGCAGCTAAGATGACTGGTTGCTTCAAATACTACAATAATTTCACTTAGCAGCTTAACTTCATGGCCACTTAGCTACTTTCTTCAATGAGTCGTAGAGGGCAGGGTGAGGTGTAGTTATTTTAATGGCTAAGAATTTCAGGAGTGTTCAACAATGCGGTCCTTCACATTCGTTCAGGACGACTGTAAATCTCCTCACTCTTCACTGTTCACTAATCACTTAAAAAATAGATTGCCGCGCTATCGCTTGCAATAACCGAACATAATGCTGCAGCGGGGAAAATGAGAGTGTAAAAAATAGTAGGTTGGTTTTACTAAGCTAACATTATTAAAATAAAATAGACAAACAACGGGAAATATAGCAATATTATTGTACAGGGTAAAAAATGTCCTCTTTGAAACGAAACTAACTTACAATCATAATAAGAATGTCCTAGTTCAATACATATTAGACTAAGAAATTTTTAAAATAATTTATTGTCAGATTAGTAAATCTGACCTACTCATTTTTTCATGAATCATGAAGTGATTCTTAATCACTTGCTTAATCTAATAAATATAACCATTTCTCGCATTAAATATGCTCTATTTTTAATTATTATATTAACATAATATTAACTTAATAAAGTATAATTGCTATTATATTAGATAAACTTTAATAAAAGGATTGAATATGACAAGAAGTATTGAAATTTCCCAAATATCAGAGCAAATACTTGATATTGGGTGTGAAATATCTATCATTTTAACATTATCTCGTATATTAAATAAGTGTATATTTGATGATGATGAACTAAAACCCGGAGATATTAGTGTGTTGATTGATATAATGCATCAAAAGTTAGATACTATGTATAAACACCATTGTGATTTCCAAGAATTTTTAAGAATATAAAAAGAAATTTGAGCTTTCAGCCCAACATTGATAGTTTGTTGGGGTAGAAACCCCAACAACTTTTAAAGCACAAAATTTTGATAACTCTCAAATATTTCATCCTGTTCTATCCCTATATAACGTAAAGTAATACTCGGAGATGAATGGTTAAAAATTTTTTGTAAAATAACCACATCTTTAAACTGTTGATAATGATGATATCCAAAAGTTTTTCTTAATGTATGTGTACCGATTTTATATTTTATACCTGCATCCTGACAGGCAGTCCTAACTATCATATAAGCATTACAGCGCTCCAGGCGGTTTTTAAATTTTGTCATAAATAAAGGGTCATCATCAGGTTTATCAATAATATATTCACAAATCAACTGTTTTAATTTCGGGTTTATCGGAAATTTTTTCTGTTTTCCTGTCTTTTTCTCTTCTATATCAATAAATTCTTTATCTTTTACATCTTCAACATTTAATGCCAGAATATCTGATATTCTTAAGCCGCTGTTTGTACCAAGAACAAAAAATAATAAATCCCGTTTATTTTTCCCCAAAATCTTTTCTACTCTTGCTAAGTCTACCTTGTCTCTAATCGGTTCTACAATTTTCATATTCTTAACTCCTTTCACATATACACAAGCGTTTGCCGTGCTGAATTAAGAATAATATTTTGTTAAGCCAAAAACTAATCAATATTAACTGGGATTTAGTTGTAGTGTGCAATTTATTGCATAAATTATTCAAAAAGATTACTTCACTTCGTTCGTAATGACGAAAAGTCTATTCATACCTAACGAAAAATCATTTACCCCTAATCACTGTCTTGGATTATTGGCGGTTCAAAACCTTTGCGCTCCGCTACGTTTTTCTTTGGAAAAACTCCGCTTCGACAGGTTTTTCACAGGGACGTGTATACACCTCACTATATTTACCCCCACTTGCCAAAATCCGCTAATAATATTCTTCTTCCTCTTCTTCTTCGCTGTCTTGTTTTGAAAACGGATTTTCTTTTTTAAACGGGTTCTTTTTCTCTTTATTTTTTTCGTGTTCCTCGTTTAAAGTAATCAATTTTTCTTCCGTTTCATCAATTAATTCTTTAAATCGCATGGTTGATTGTTTAAGTTTTGGAAGTTTAGAACTTATAATAGATGAGATATTAAGCATAGCAAGAGAACTAAGAGTTGCATTCAATTGTGCACTCTTGTCGCTATATTTAGCAGAATCTTTCTGATTGCCGTTTTCTTTTTCTATTTTCATATATTCGGCATCAGTTCCTGCTTTTTCTTCATTTGTTTTCGCTGCTGTTCCCGAGATATCACCACTTTTAAAATTTAAAGCACCCGATATACCGTAGAAACCAGCGGCTCTGTTATCTACCATCTGAGTTACCTCTCGTTGCGTTTGCCTGCTCAGTGATGTGTCTCTGTTTATATAAGCATATCCTTCCGCAATCTATAAAAAGCATGAAAAAAAATAATTTTGCTAGTAATTAAATGTATTTTTTACACTCAATCTCTGGAATTCTTTACCTGAAAAGGTTTTCGAGCCTTAAAATTATTTTCATATTTCTTAATAATGTACAAACCCGATAACAATACACGGATAAACGGACTACAAAGTATATCATTACCGACTACTTATTATACACCGCATTTTTATTCAATGCAACTAATTTAGTACTTTCAATGTAACTAAATTCTCCGGATTAAAATATTAATGCAGTTTTGAAAAATCCGCTATTCTTTCATAATCTTTCTTTAATTCAGTCAAAAGTCCGATTCTGTTATTTTTTATTCTTTCGTCTTTATCCATAACAAGAACTTTTTCAAAGAAATTATCTATTGATGCATTTAAACCAATTAATTGTTTCAGATAATCATTATAATCACCTGAAAAATTGATTCCCTTCATGCCTTCGTACAATTTCTTTTCTGCATCATCTGTAAATAAAGATTCGTCAACTTTATCAAAAGAAATATCTTTCAGAATTCTTATTACTCTATTTGCATTTTCGATAATCATAGGATTATCCAGGTTTGCAATAACGTTAATTCTTACCATATAATCAGAAAGGTTAGAAAGCGGATTATTATTCAAACAGCTTTCCAATACATCTTTTTTATACTCATCGCCTAAAAGAATTGTTAATCTTTGGATAAAAAATTCTTCAATATCTTTTTGACAATCTGCTTGAACAGGTAAAAATTCAAGTGCAGATTTAATCAAATCCGAAATATTAATATTAAATTTATTTTCAACGATAGTTTTTATAATTCCTAATGCGGCACGTCTTACACCCAGAGGGTCAGATGAACCTGTTGGTTTTTTACCCGATGCAAATACCGCACAAATAGTATCTATCTTATCAGCAATACCTACAACCTGACCTTCAATTGATTTTGCAAGTTCGCTATCAGCATTTAGAGGGAAATAATGTTCTTTTATACCTTCTACAACACCTTGAGGTTCACCGTTCAATTTTGCATAGTCAGAACCTATGTATCCTTGAAGTTCCGTAAATTCAAATACAAGGTTTGTTGCTAAATCTGCCTTACATAAGTATGCTGTTCTTATAATATTATCCTGATTTTCGATACCCAGAGAGCCGGCAATAAGTTTTGACAGTTTAATAATTCTCTGGGTTTTATCATAAACAGAACCCATACCTTTTTGGAAAGTCATACCCTTGAGGTTTTCAACATAACTTTCAAGAGGTTTTTTGGTATCGTTTTTAACAAAGAATACTGCATCATCTAATCTTGCTTTAATAACTCTTAAGTTTCCGGCTTGAATATTTGAAAAATCATCACCGATATAATTTGCAATTGTGATAAATTTATTTGTTAGTTTACCGTCTTTAAATAATGCAAAATATCTCTGATGGGATTCCATAACAGTAATGGTTACCTCATCAGGAATAGTAAGAAATTCTTCGTCAAAACTGCAGATAACCGCAACCGACCATTCGCAGATATAGGTAACTTCTTCTAATAAATCGTTAGAAATTCTTGTTGTCGCACCTATTTTTTCTGATTCTGTTTTTGCAAGTTCAATTATTTTTGCCTGACGTTCGTTTTGGTCAACAATTACATAAGCTTTTCTCAATTCTTCTTTATAATCATCAATGTTCTTGATTTCAACAGGCTCTGTATAAGAACGATGTCCTCTTGAAAATCTTGATGATTTAATATCTAAAATTTGCACAGGCAGTTCTTCATTATTATAAACAGATACAATCCATCTTATAGGTCTTGAGAATTTTTCATCATGCGATGCCCATCTCATAAAATGAGAACCTTGAAGTTTCAAAATAAGGTTTGAAATATTTTCTACAAGTATAGATTTTGTATCTTTACCTTTAGTAAATACTTTTGCATAAACGTAATCATCTTCTACGTACAAATCGTCAGGATTAATCCCGTTTTTCTTTGCAAAACCTTCGCCGGCTTTTGTAAGATTGCCGTTTTCATCATAGGCAATTTTTTTAATCGGGCCTTTGAATACTTTTTCTGAATCCGGTTGTGCATCCGCCAAATCATTAATGATAACAGTTAACCTTCTTGGAGTTGCAAGAACGTTAATATCTCCAAAATTTATATGATTAGTTTCCAAAAACTTGCCGAAACTATCTTTTAACTGTTTTACGGCAGATGGAATAAATTTATATGGTAATTCTTCTACGCCTATTTCTAATAAATATTTACTCATTTTCTAAACCTCATTTTAAAATTATTATACATCAAACTAAAAAATTATTCTCTATGATATCTCCTGTTGGGGGATAGTCATTTCCCTTCAAGTTTGTAACATGAAAATGTGCGACAGAAAAAAGTCGAAAAAGATAAGGAGATATTATGAAAAAAACTTTATTAGCTACAACATTATTAGTTGCAATGGCAGTTAGCACAACATCATCTTATGCGTTCAGCTGGAGCAGTCTAAACCCTGCAAACTGGGGAAACAAAAGCTGTTCTAAATGTGAAAAAGTTTGCAAGAAAGATTGTTCTGATCCTTGCAAACCAAAATGTAAATGCAAAGACAAATGCGATCCTTGTAAAAAGGATAAGTGCAACACCTGCAAGCCAAAATGTGACCCTTGCGAACAAAAAGCACAATGTAATCCATGCAATCCTTGTCAAAAAACAGTTGCTCCTTGTGATAACAACTGTAAACCAATGCCTGATTGCAATGCTTGTGATAAATTGCAAGAAGTTACAGAACAGTAGACATTATAGAAAAGCGGGAGATTTTAAACTCCCGCTTTTTAGTAAATTATTTACACATAAAAATTTTATGTATCATCCCTCGTTTTCAGCATTCATTATTGCAATTAGTTCATCTTGTTCAAGTTTATCGTGTACTTGAGAATTTATTTCGCCGCCAATTAAAATAAGCATGGAAGTAAAATAGAACCATACCATTAACATTGCAAACGCTGCAATTGTACCGTATACAAAGTTATACGTATGGAGTTTATTAACGTATATTGAAAACCCGCCTGAAGCAATTAACCAGGTAATACAAAAGAAAATAGTTCCTGGTAATGCACTTTGTCTTTTTAATCTGTCAGACCAGCTTACGTCAGGGAAAATATAATATTGCAAAAATGCCATAAGGAATAATGCCATAAACGCAATAGGCCACCTTATTACAAGCAGCATATTAGCAATATCGGGAGATAAATTTATAAATGCTGTTAAAAAACGAATAATTACTTTCCCGAAAATAATTATGTTTATACTCAAAAATAATACCAATGTGTTTACAATAACCATTAACAAAGATAAAAATCTGGTATAAATAAATGCCCTTGTTTCTTCTACTTTGTAGGCTCGATTTAAACCTTTAATAATTACCGATAAAGCGTTCATTGACATAAATAGTGTTATCAAAAGCCCGGCGATAGCAACGGTTGTACCTTTTTGAAAACCTAATACCTGATTTAAAACACTAATAATAAGTCTGATAGTATCATCCGGCATGACCCGTTCCATAAAAATAAATAGCGGGTTCATAAAGTAATTTTTGCCAATCAATGTAAATAATGACATCAAAAACAACATCATAGGAAATATACCGATAACTAACATATAACTCATTTCTGCAGCCATTCCGGAAAAATCGTTATCAATAATAGATTTTACTGTTTTTATTACAAAATCCATTACCTTACCCATTAGATTTCTCCTCTATGGTTTTAAGTATTCTTTTTACGGCACCTTCAATGTTTGTTTTAATAGTACATCCGGCAGCAAATGTATGCCCTCCGCCGCCAAATTCTGAACATATTACAGCAACATCTGATTTTTTACTTCTCATAGAAATTTTAGTGGTTTTTGAATCAATTTCTTTTGCCAGAAAAGAAATATCAGTGGTTTCAATCGCACGCAAAGCTTCTACAAGACCTTCCGTAAAATCTTCTTCGGCATGAAATTTTTCAAGGTCTTTTTTATATACTGTTGAATAAACGGTTTTATCATTATTAACAAATACGGCTTTATTTATACAGTAGTTTTGAAACATAACAAAATTTTTGGATTTTCTCTCATAACAATTTTTGTAAATTTCATTAGGATTTATCCCAATTTTTACAAGCTGTGCTGCAGATTTAAAAACATTTTCAGAAGTATTTTCATATCTGAACCCGCCGGTATCCGTTAATATTGCAGAATATAGCCCTATAGCGGAATCAAGTGAAATTGTCCAATTTTGTTCATTATAAATTTCCAGCAATACTTCTCCTGTAGAACTTGCTTCAGGACATACAACATTTATATCTCCAAATTTGTTATTTGTTTTGTGATGGTCAATATTGATTGTTTTAATTGCCTTATCAAAAAGAATTTTAGCATTAGATAGTCTGTCTAATGATGCTACATCCAGTGTTATTACTAAATCATAAACCATTGAAGAATTAAAGTTAAATACCCCTTTATCAATGTTTGGCAAGAATTTATAATTATTAGGTAAATGACCGATAATTAAAATATCCGGTTTTTTCTTAAAATTGTCATAAATTGTTGTGTACATTGAGCTTGTTGAACCTAATGCATCTCCGTCCGGATTTATATGTGACATTATTAATATTTTCTTTGAATTTTTTATAAATTCTTCCAGTTGATTAAATTTCATTATATAATACTAGCACAAATAAATATAAAAATTTCAGGAGTATAAAATTTTTGACTAAAAAGGTTCTCTATACTGATTTTGAAGGCATAGATGATGTGATTGCGGATTTATTAGAAAACAAAGATATCAAAAAAGGCATCACACGGTATAATTTATATAAGTTTTGGGATAAAGTTGTTGGACAAAAATTTGGTGCTAAATCAAAGCCTTATGGGATGACGTATGGAGGTGTTATGATTGTTTCTTGCGAAAATTCTATTGTTGGACAAGAATTATCACTAAGAAAACAAATGATTATAGAAAAAATGAAACCCTATATGCGCTCTTTAAGGATTACTCTTAAGGATATTAAATTCGACCCTAAAAAATGGGAAAATAAAGAAAGTTGATAATAAAAATATAATTACTATAATCTGTGAAAAATTATGTTTTAAATATGAAATATAATTTGTATAAATCGTTATTTTCAGAAAATGATAATTTTTTGAATTTTTTCGTATCCCTCATTTTTGTGTATAATAAATATACAAAGTGAGGTTAAAGTATGAAACAAAGAATTATGTCAGGAATGCGTCCAACAGGGAAATTACATTTAGGACACTATCTTGGAGTTATTGATAACTGGGTTAAATTGCAGGATGAATACGAATGCTTCTATCAAATTGCAGACTGGCATGCTCTCACAACAAAATATGACAGTACTTCTGACCTTAAACAAAATATAATCGATGTTGTTTCTGATTGGCTGGCTTCAGGAATCGACCCTGAAAAATCAACAATTTATGTACAATCTCTTGTGCCGGAAACAGCAGAATTGCATATATATTTAAGTATGATTACTCCGCAAAACTGGGTGGAACGTGATCCTACTTTGAAAGATATGGCAAAAATCTTAAAAACCAAAGAAGGTTTTGGAACACAGGTTAATTACGGACTTATGGGTTATCCTGTTTTGATGACAGCAGATATTTTATTATTTAATGCGGATTTTGTTCCGGTAGGTATTGATCAGGTTGCACACGTTGAACTTACACGTGATATTGCAAGAAGATTTAATTTTATATACAAAACGGATTTCTTTAAAGAGCCGCAGCCTAAACTTAATAATTGTTCTTTAATCTGCGGGCTTGACGGTAACAAAATGGGTAAATCGTTCCATAATGATATAAAAATTTCAGATACTGATGAAGATACAGTCAAAAAAGTTATGACGGCAATTACGGATAGAAGCCGAATCAGAAAAGATGATTTGGGACATCCTGATGAATGTGAAGTTGCGTTTAAATACTGGAAAATCTTCGGCACTGAAGAAGAAATTGCAACAGTCAGAGAAGAATGTGAAAAAGGGCTTAGAGGATGTGCTCAATGTAAACGTGAACTCGGAGCAAAAATTAATGCAAGAATGGCTGATATAAGAGAAAAAAGAAGATATTACGAAGAACACCCTGAAATCGTTGATAAAATTATTAGAGAAGGGTCTGAAAAAGCAAGGATTGAAGCAAGAAAAGTACTTAATGAAGTAAGAAATATTGTTAATATGTACTAGAACTCTTTTAAAAAAATGATATAATTATAAAAAAGAGGTTTTTATGAAAAAGTTATTCATAACATTTACCATTTTCTTTGCAACTGCCTGCATTGCTTTTGCAGAAGATATGAAAGTTATGGCTTTAACTGATTTTTCTACTGCTGCACCAAGAGAAATCCAAGTAAAAGTTCTCCAATCCATGCAGCTTGATGAAGGAGTAAATATTCAAGCCGGTTCTATTGTAACAGGAAATATGATAGATGTTATTCCTGCTAAACGACTCAAACGTGATGCAACATTTTCTTTTATGCCGACGAGTTTTAAAACCCCTAATAATGAAAGATATAAAATTAACAAAAAATATATCGGAAAATTTTCACCAAAATTTGAACTGGACAAAGGTGAACTTGCCAAAAGTGCGGCATTATCAATCGGAGATATGTTCTTGAGCGGGTTAAGTACCGGATTTTATGCTGTACAAGGAGCTGTAAAAGATGAAAAAGGCAACAGACTTTTTTCTGCGGTTAATAACGTATATAAAAACTCTTTCTTTTCATACGTAGAAAAAGGCGGTGATACATGCATAAAAGCAGAATCGCTTTTTACATTTAAATTCAAAGACCCTGAAGATTTAGAAGAAACATCTGTACAAAATAGTGAACTTCCTGTTACAAAAATGGAAGAACCTAAAATTGAAGATATCCCGGGTATTGATTGTGACTCACTTCCGATGCCGAAAAATTGTCCGCGTTATTAATTACGGATTTCAAAATATTTGATACAATTTCGGAACGGTTTATAAAATTCTGTTTTCGCACAATTTTGTCACTTAAAATTAACATATCCGGATTCAAAATGTAATTTTTTATAACTGCTGATTTATTTTTTGCCATACTCCATGCTAAAATAATTTTGTGTCACATTAATCCGTAAAAAGTCTTGTGAAACGGTAATATTTAGATAAATAGCATTTGAGATAAAGTTTTATGACAAAAGAAAAAATTTTTTTAACTGTATTACTTGCTGTTGTATGTCTTTTTTCTGCTGTGACAGTTAATAAAAAGCTTACAGAAAATGATGATATGGTAAAGTATAAACAAGCTATTGAACTTTATCAAGAAAATGAATATGATAAGGCGTACAATTATTTCTCACAAATATCAAGATTTTCTGTATTAAAACCTGCAGCACTATTTAGAGAGGCAAGATGTGCGCAAAGCTCAGGAAATATTCAGGCTGCAATGAGAAACTATAGCATACTTTTAAAAAGATTTCCTAATTCATCTCTCTACCCGATAAGTGAATATAATCTTGCCGTACTTTTATTTGACAGAAAAGAATTTTTTGCTGCCAAAAGACATTTTAACCATTTAATTAACAAATTTGAGGATACGGAAGTTGCAATTGCATCTAAATATTACCTTGGAATTATTAATAAAGATTCTAATCTTTTGATGGAGTATTTACAATTATCACCAAACGGACGGCACGCTCAAGATGTAATAGATACACTTTCTAGATGGAATACTAAATTTACAAATAATGATAATTTGATTGTTGCAAACTCTTATTTTTCAAGGGGTGATTATAATAACGCTTTAAATTACTATCAAAAAACAAGTCTGCCATACAGCTGGTGCGGTTATGCCAGAACTTTGTACAAACTGGGGAAATGGAATGAGGCTAAAAACATAACAGTAAAAGGGTTGCAAATTTATTCTTCTTTTGCCGAAGAAAAAAGTATTTTTGAAAACATTGATTGTTTCTTATCATTATCCGATTCAAAACTTGAAACACTGAAATATTTATACAATATTAATCCAAAAGCTAAAGGTGCAGATTATATACTATATTTGACAGCAAAGTATTCTCCATCAGCACAAACCCCTTATATATATGAACAGCTTTATAAACGATTCCCTAACGGACAGTTTTCAGGCGAAGCTTTGTACAAAACTTTTTATTTCAAAATAAATCAGGATAAATACGATTCTGCATTAAAACTCGGCAGGATACATCTTTCAAGGTTTGGCAACACAAATTCCGCACCTGCCGTTATGTACTGGATGGCCAAAATCTATGAAAAAAAACAAATGCATGATATGGCAAAAAGTTATTATAAAGGAGTCTTATCTAAATATCCTGACAGCTATTATGCGTTGAGGGCAAATGCAAAACTTCATAAAGGTCATAAAATGCTTGAAAATCGAGAACTGCTTACAAAACAAGTTATATTCCCTGCAAGAAATAAATCAGAAGCAGACCTTGCAGTCAAGCTTGCTCAACTTGGAGATTATGATTTTGTTAAAGAATTGTATAAAAACGATGAATTTGTACAAAGCTGGATTGAATACCAGCAAGGAAATTATACACATTCGGCATTTATTGCAAGAGAAGCTATGGATAAACTGGAAATAAAGCCTGATTTTAAAGATACAAGATGGCGGCTTGTTTATCCTCTGCATTATTACGATTATGCTCAGAAATATTCTCAAACAGAAAACCCTGTTATTATTCAGTCTATTATAAAAGAGGAAAGTCATTTTAATCCTGATGCTAAAAGTCCGGTTGGTGCGGTTGGTTTAATGCAGCTTATGCCTGCGACCGCAAATGAAATAGCGAAAGCCTATAATTTGCCTAATAACCTTTATAATCCTGAATACAATATCCATCTCGGTTGTTTGTATTATGCCAAAATGAGGAAAAGCCTGAATGACAAAGATATGTCTGCAATTATGGCGTATAATGGCGGTTGGGCTGCCGTAACCAGATGGAAAAATAAACTGAATTATGATGACATAGATGACTTTGTCGAAAAAATTCCGTATCCGGAAACACAGGATTATCTCAAAAAGGTCCTAAGAAGTTACTGGAATTACTCGAATATATACAAATAATTTGTACATGATTTGAATAATATGCTATAATTTTATCGTCATTTCTCTTGGGGATTTACATAAGGAGATTATTTGAGGCATTATATTTTTACAGATGAAAGTAATACTGACCAGGCTAGATTTATGTTAATCGGCGGGATATGGGTTGATGAAGCGACTCTTCAAGCAGTTAATAAAGAATGTGCTGAGTACAAAAAATCTATTGGTTGGAAAGAAGATACAAAATTTAACTGGAAAAAAATATCAAAACAGGCTTTAGAAAAATATTACGGGTTTATTGATATCTTTTTCAAGTATAATCTTAGGTTTAATTGTATTGTTGTAGATTCAAAAGAGATAAGTCTTAAAGATAATTTGTACAACGACTCTGAATTAGGTTTTTATGTTTTTTATTATATGTTATTGCAAGAAAATTCCTTAGAAAATACTGATTATTATATATTAATGGACAGAATGACTATTAGAAGAAAAAATATTCTGGAGAAGATTAAATATTGGCTTATAACTCCTTATATGGGGAAAGCGAAACCAAAGGAAATAATAAATGTAAGAACAATAGAATTTGTTGATTCAAAAAAATACAATATTATTCAAATGGCGGATTTATTATTAGGTGCTATTGGCTCTCATTATAACCATAGACATATGAAGCCGAATATTGCTCAGCACAAAAAAGATTTTGCCCAGTATATAGCAAAACATCTGGGTAAAAATGATTTAATTTTTCATACAGAAAAAGCTGGTTATAAAAATATAAATATTTGGTTATTTGAAAACCCTTCAAAAATAAAAATATAACGCCCCTATGCCTACAAATCCCTTGATTTCAAGGACCTTAGATTATCCAAGGCTTTCAGCATAAAAGCGTTATATAATTATTATTACTTATTTCATGCATTAATTCAATAGTCGTCATGTATGATTTTTACACAACTTCATGAAGTTGTGTAAATATTTTGCAAATAGATATTGTTAACTTTTGTAAAGAATTTTGCCAGTAGTGAAATTGGGAAGTTGGTATATACTTTATATATATGTAATCAATAAGAGAGCAAATAAAAAGATTTTTATATACCCTAATTCCCTTCCTAATTCTAGTTTTACTCCTCATAATTGTAAGAGGAGTTTTTTTTATGAATAAATTCTTAAATTTCTATAGAATTCTACCTATTTTATGATAAAATTTATATATGAACGAAGAAAAAACTTGCAGTTATTTTATTAGAAATATTGCACATAAAATTAAATATCTACAGGACAAATGCCTTATTCACTACGGATTAACTAATCAGCAGGCAAGGTTATTAGGTGAAATTATTAAACTCTCTAAAACAAAAAAAATTTTTGGCAGGAAAGAGCTTGAAAAAAGCCTTAATTTAAAAGGCCCTTCTGTCACAAGTCTTTTACATGGGCTTGAAAAGAAAAATCTTATTGAAACAGAATCAAACAACAATGATGCCAGAAGAAAAACTTTAAAACCGACCGAAGAAGGTAAAAAATTGATTAAACAGATGAATCTGGTTTTTGAAGCTACTGAAAATCAACTTATAGACCGGCTTGAAATAGATGAAATTGCAAAATTTAAAGAATATCTTGAAGTTGCATATGAAAATATGACAGAATAGTCACTTAACTAGCGGATAGCTTAACATTATAATTTGGTATATAATTATAACGTTTAAAATGTTTAAAAATAAGTTTAAGTATATAATTATATTTTTAATAATCTATTCTGTATGGGCAATTGGGATTCCGCAATTGTTTAAGTTTAATGCGGAAAATATTCAAATACTTATTCAAAAAGAAACCGGATATAATATTTGTTTTACAAATCCTGATTTAAACTTATGGTTTCTGCCGCACGCTAAAATTAAGGCAGAAAAAGTTGAAGTTTTAAATAAAGATAGTTCAAAAGCACTTGTAATTGAAAATCCGAGAATTAATATCAGAATATTACCGCTTATTATAGGAAAATTCCATGCCGGAACAATTGAATGCTCCAATATACAGGCGAATTTTACACTGGATAAATATCTGTACCTCGGGGATTATTTATTAGATTTTTCAAAAAAACTAAACGTTAAATCTAAAATTGACAGAATAAAGATTAATAATTACCAAATTTCACTTTATGATAAAAAGAGCAGGCTGCCTGTTAGTCTAAAAGGGAGGGATTTTTATTTTAAAGAAACTCGTAACTATATAATTACACACGCAAATAATGATTTAATTGTAGGGAAATCGTTATCTTGTGCGGATTTTGATATAAAAATACCGAAACGCCGGTTTATAAAAGGTTCAAAAGTTAATCTTAATATAGATAATTTACAGTTAAAGCCTTTTGGAAATCTTATTTACGCCTGCATTCAGGATGATATCAAATATATTAGCGGCGTTGTTAACATTAAATCCAATAACTCAAAACTGAATGCACAAATGGATAATCTTAAGATTATCGTTAAAAATCCTGCAAAATCTATAATTTTCCCTGATAAACTTGTAATCGATTCAGAATTTTTATTAAAATCAGGGGATTTAAATATTAAATATTTACGTGCAGACGGCGGAAATGTACATGCGAGTTTACAGGGAGAAATAAACAAATTTACTTCATTAAAACCGGAATTCCATCTTCAAATTAATATGCCAAAATCAGACGTAAGGGAAATTGCACTTCTCTTACCGCCTGTTGTTGTCCCGACATTTAATATTTACAGATTAAAAATGTATCCGTTTTACGGGTTTGCAGAAGCGGATTTGAATATTAACGGGAAATTCCCTGAACCGCGTATTGACGGATACGTAAATGTTTCTGATGCATATATGATAAAACCGATACCAAATGCTAAAAGAGCAAATATTAATATCAAATGTATTGAAAAGCACATGGAACTTGATGTTGTAGTACCCGCAGCAGAAAAAGAAACCGTATATGTAACAGGTTCTATTGATGATTACGGAGCATACAAGGCAGATTTAAGAATACGAAGTACCAAATCGGTTGATTTGGCAACCGCAGAATTTGTACTTAATCCGCTGCATGAAATTTTAAGATTTTTGATAGGGCCGGTACCTATAATGAATGTAACCGGTAAAGGTAATATTGATATACGTGTTATCGGAACGAAAAAAGACCCGCATATTTGGGGTAATTTTAATTTTATGAATGCATCTGCCTCGTTCAATGACGTTCGTCATCTTGTATTAAAAAATGCATCAGGAAATCTGAATTTTAACGATCAGGTTGCACACTTTGTTAATCATACAGGTACTGTTGAAAATCAGCCATTCAAAGTGGAAGGAGATTGTTCTCTCTTTGGTGATATGAAATTCACTGCCGCCGGAGATAATCTGCCCTTGGATACTCTTATAAAAACAATAAAAGATTCTCCAATGCTTGAACCTGTCCAAAAAATAGTTCCTGATATTAAAAATTGCAAGGGAAATGCAGATTTTATACTTAACCTCTCAGGTAAACTTCCGGATATTAATTATATCAAACTGAATGAGAATTTATTCGCTGATGGGATAATTAAGCTTAAAAATAACTCACTTATACTGAACGGTATTCCTATAAAACGGGTAAGCGGTGATATAAAATTCAAAAATCTGGATGTTGATTTGAATCTTAACAGTTTTATTGATAACCTTTCTAAGATTAATGTTACAGGATGTATAAAAGATGGAATTGCAAATGTTGCTGCTAAATCTTCAAGATTAAATATCAGAGAATTTACAAAAGATTTCTTTAAAGAACTGGATGATTGCTATATATCATTAAATGCATCGTATAAAGGAAAAATTAACGATATAGAAATTGATAAAGCTGAATGTTATGCAAAAGTTTTGAAAAATAATAAACCGGTTAAGAATATAAAAATCATGGCCGGTGATTTTGAACTTAAAAATTCAAAACTTAAATTGACTAATTTTTACGGGTTTATTAAGCATAATCCGTTCAATATTAATCTTACGGCTTCAAATATTTCTAAAGATATTGACAAAATAAAGGTTAATTCTGATATAAAAGTTAAAAATTTTGATTTATGCGCAGTTAACACATTTTTAAATTCGGAATTAATACCAGCTAATATCCGCAAAGAATTGAATAAATTCCGTTTTCGTTCAGGGAATACTGATATAACAGCAAAAATCAGGAATAATAATATTAACGGACAAATGAATCTTAATAATATCAACGCTGTATATCAACTCAATCAACCGGTTCCAATCAGGCTAATAAACGGACAGATAGTTATTAAACATAACAGATTGTTTTTAAACAAAATGAATTATCTTGTAGACGATATGCCTGTACTTATTTATGGTAATGTTGCCAATATTTTAAAGAATCCTAAATTTGATATTCATATTAACTCAAAGCTTTCACAACGAACTTTTGATAAATATTGGAATGCCGATACAATATACCCGATAAAAGTTAGAGGGGATATTTTGCTTGGCTCGCTTATCTCCGGAACTTTGGATAAATTGAATACAAAAATGGATTTTAAACTCGAAGAAAATTCAAGTATTTATTATATGGGAGCAACTGTCGGCGATCTTGAAAATCCTATTACAGTCAATATGGATTTTGATATATTAAAAAATAATCTTATAAGATTAAATAAATTCCAGTACAGTAAATTCATTGCATCACAAAATAATAAACAAAACTTGTTCCCGCTGGTTACTGTAAAAGGCGGGATTACATACCATAACAAAAAATTCTATACTTTTGATAACCTGACAATTAAAACTCAAGCTCCAACAGATGCAAGAATTTTTAATGTTATTTTTAGAAAACCAACAATAAAACACGGGCAGTTTACATCTGATTTAAAAATAAACGGAAAATCTACTTCGCCGAAAATTATCGGGCAAATGGCTATAAACGGAATTGATATGCCGTTTTTGAATACAACTATTAAAGATTTATCACTGGATTTCAATGACAAAGATATTATTATTCAGTCAAAAGGAGAAGTCTTATCAAACAATGTTGTATGTCATGCCGTTGTTAAAAATAAATTTTCTTCCAATTATATAGTCAAAAAGGCAGATATTGCTCTTAAGCATCTGGATATTAATAATCTTATTTCCGAATTGAAACAGCTGGAATTGAGAACATTTAATGAAAATCAAAAAAGTGTTGCAAATACTAATATTCTAAATTCGGTAATACTGAATGATTTAAGTATAAATGCAGATAGTATTGCCGTTAGAAATATACGTGCAAATAACTTGAAAGCAAAATGTTCTTTAAATGACAAAATGCAGTTTGCTGTTGATAAATTTAGTTTTGATATTGCTGATGGACAAATTACAGGTTCTGTTAAATATAATCTGTTAAACAATTTGTTAAAACTCAAACTAAATGCAAATAGTGTTAGTGCAAATGATTTGTTGACAGCTGTTTTTGATGTCCCTAACCAAATATTCGGGAAACTTACGGGTACAATCGAAATTTCTACAAACGTTTCAAATGAAACAACAAGTAAAGAAACTTTATCAGGCAGAGCTTTATTCTCGGTTAAAGACGGGCGTATGCCAAAACTCGGTTCATTAGAATATCTCTTAAGAGCAGGTAACGTATTCAAAAGCGGTATAACGGGTATTACCATGAATAGTATTTTAGATCTTGTAACCCCTCTTAAAACGGGAGAGTTTTCAAGTATAGAAGGAAATATTTTAATAAATCACGGTATTGCTCATAAAATAGAAATAAATTCTACCGGAAAAGATTTAAATTTATTTATAAAAGGTAAATATAATATGGTGACTGAAATTGCTGATATGCAGGTTTTAGGACAGCTTTCCAGAAAAATTTCAACTGTATTCGGTACTGTCGGAAACCTTTCTTTGAATTCGTTATTTAACAAAATTCCTGGAGTAAATTTGAGTGAAAACGGACAGTTGATTAATGAACTTAATAAAATCCCGGGTATTGAACTGTCTAATAAAGCATATCGGAAATTTGTGGTTGATATATACGGCGATATAAATACTGATAATAATGTAAAAACTTTTAGATGGATTAATTAATAAATTATTCTAAATGAAAGAGAATGCCTTTAGGCATTCTCTTTTTGTTTATTTTTCCAGATTGATTATTATGTGATACCGTACATTTTTAACATTGAATCAAGGGCCTGCATTTGCATATATGGAGGGATTTGATCTTGGTTATTTGCTGTAGTTGTTTGTCCTTGAGTTGCTGCTGTTTGTTGTGCCGGAGCTTGTGTCATTTGCGGTGCTGCTGTACCACCCTGCTGTAAGGCTATCATTGCCTGTTCTTCTGTCATCTGACCTGCTTTAACTGCTGCATCAAGAGCTTTTAATTGTTCCATTTGCTCCGGAGTACATCCCATTTGTGCAAGCATCATTTCTTCTATTGAAGGTCCGCCTACTGATGAATTTACATAAGGGTTTGATACTAACATTGCTTGAGTATTTGAAACTTTTGCCGGAATTGTGAATCTGGTGAACGGAACTTTTTTACCGCCGATTACAGGAACTTTTGCTGAACCATACAGATTATTGAATGTTCTACCGAATTGGAATACTTTATCTGAGAATGTTCCTGTGTAATCATACCCGCCTGTTGCTGATGATAAAGTACTGTTAGATTTGTTTGCTATCTTGGCTGCTGCAAGTTCATCATAAGCGTTGCTTGCTGCTGCTTTTGCTTCGTACAGTTTTCTTTGAGCTAACATTGCTTCGTCTGATGGGTCACCCGGTTCAAATTTCTTGTTTGCTTTTTCTGCTGCTGCTAAATCTTCTTTAGCTTTTGTATACGCTTCTTGTTTTTCTAATAATGTTTTTGTAGATTCTGATGCATTTTTTGCGTATGTTTCTTTTAATGAACGTGCAGGAATTTCAAAATCTAATTCTTTTTGTTTTTTAACAAGTTCTGCACGTTTTGTCATGATGTCTGCAGTTTTTGCTTCCGGTGGAAGATTATCAATATCATCAATTTGTGATCTGATATTTCTTGCCATTTGTGTTTTTTGGTTAATAACATTTTTGTAAATATTTGCTTGTTGTTCTAATTGACTAATTTCATGATTTCTTATGAAATTTTGTCTGGTATTTGTAGATGTTTCTACTTGTTTTTTCTTGAGAGCAATTTGTTTTTCTAAATTATCAAGTTTTGCTTGAGCGTTAACTAAAGATTTTTCTGAATTAATTTCATTGAATGCTCTTTCAATATTAGCTTTTTGTTCTTCAAGACGTTGTGCTTTTTTCTTTAATGAGTTTGCAACACCTTTGTTGCCGTTTTTAGCTGCATCATCTGCTTGTGCTTTCAACTGTTCAATTTCTGTATCATATTTTTTTACTTTTTGTGCTTGTGCTTCTTCAACTGTAGGTGTTTTTGTAGCATTCTTCCAGTTTGTCTGAACAGTTGCTTTGAAAGATTTTGCACCGTCAACAGCTGTTGTTTTCAATGCCTGCCAGCCGCCGGCTTTGTATGCTTGGTAGCCGGTTTTTATACCATTCCAGCCTTGTTTGAATCCGATTGTTGTTGAATCCCAAGCAGCTTTTACCGTACCTTTGAATCCTGTATATTTAGAGGCATCAACTCCCGGTACACCTTTCATTGCTGCTTTTGCACCAACTACAGAGCCGGCTAAAGCAACGGTATTTGAACCCATTCCTTCTGCTGCTGCTCTTGCTTGAGCATCCGTTTTGGCTGTTGCAAATTGATAAATAGATTTACCCAATCCGCCGGCTGCTGATGCAACACCAACACCTGCGATGATTGCCGGAACTGCTGTTCCTGCTGTCAGTACACATACTGCTGCAATTCCTGCACCTATTGCTACGTTCTTGAGTAATTTACCGGCGCTCCATTTGCCGTTTTCGTCAAAACCAATCAGGCTTTTACCGAAATTTAATATACCTTTGCCAAAATGTTTAACACTTTGCCAGAATCCGATTTTACCGTCGTCTTTACCGTCTGTACAGCCAGGTGCTTGTGCTTGCGGCTGTTGTGCTTGCGTTTGTTGTTGCGGCATAACTACGATTTCTTCTTGCGGTGTTTGCACATTTTGCGTGACTTGACCTTGTAATGCTCCTTGTTGCGCCCATTTTTGAGCATCTTTGAGAGCCATTTGACGCCATATATCTTGATTTGAATATGGACTGATACCGTTTACCATTTGTCTTACTCCTATATCCCCAGTAACATTGTTTATATATAAAATTCCAATACAAAATAGACCACTAAACAGTAGTACTTTTTTCGTATCTTAATTCCCGTATCTATATAAAGTTTTTTTTTACCTCAAAATTGTCTCTATCATGGAGTTTCATGGAAAAAGTTAAGATATAGTTGAATCATGTTGCTTTACAATTGTTTACAAAATTTTAAAAATTGACTTAAGTCTTGACAAAAAATAAAAATCCGACTAATATAAAATTACATTTTGAATTAGACGAGATTTTATGTACAAGCATCGACAAATTGAAAGTACAATTAAAGATATTACAAAAAGTTTTAAAGTTGTTTTAGTGACAGGTGCAAGACAGGTCGGTAAAAGTACGGTTTTAAAAAAGTGTGATGAAAATCGCGGATACGTAACACTTGATGATTTAGATAACAGAGAACTTGCAATAAATGACCCTAAATTATTTTTACAAAGATATGCTCCGCCGATTATTATTGATGAAATTCAATATGCTCCAAATTTGTTATCATACATAAAAATTGCTGTAGATAATTCTCAAGAAAAAGGAGATTACTGGCTTACAGGGTCTCAACAGTTTTCTATGATGAAAAATGTTTCTGAAACTCTTGCAGGTCGTATAGGTATATTAAATTTATCAGGCTTTTCATTGCGTGAACTTGATGACAATAAAATTGCGGATGTTTTTTTGCCAACAAATGATTATATAAAAAATGCAAGACAAAAGGCAAAAAATTATACTTTGAATGAACTGTATGAAATTATATGGAGAGGTTCTTATCCTGAAATAAATGTTAATAAAACAATCCCATGGAATATTTTTTATAATTCATATCTTCAAACGTATATAGAAAGAGATATAAGAAATTTAGAATCTATTGCGAATGAAATGCAATTTCTTAAATTTATTAGAGTAATTGCATCAAGAACAGGGCAAATATTGAATTATTCGGATATTGCATCAGAAGTCGGAATATCTCAGCCGACAGCTAAAAGTTGGTTATCTGTTCTTATATCATCTAATATAGTTTATTTACTGCAGCCGTATTATAATAATTTGAACAAAAGGTTAGTAAAGACTCCAAAATTATATTTTATGGATACCGGGCTTTGTTCTTATCTTACAGGATGGACATCGCCGGATACTCTTGAAAGAGGAGCAATGTCCGGGAATATGTTTGAAACATTTGTTGTAACAGAAATTATCAAAAGTTACAGAAATAACGGTATAGAACCAAATATATATTATTACAGGGATAAAGACAAAAAAGAAATAGATATTATTATTGAAGATAACGGTTTGTTATATCCGATTGAAATAAAGAAAACGGCTTCGCCGGATAAAAATATGATAAAAAATTTCTCTGTTCTGCCGGAAAATAAAATAAGCCGTGGAGCGATTATCTGTATGGCAGATACGGATTTGCCGCTAAAAGAAAATATAAACGTAATCCCTGTTGGATATATTTAAATAATTATAATGTTTTTAAATATTCTATAATATCGTCTGATTCGTACATTTCTATCCCGTGCTCTTTATCGACAAGAAAAGGAACCTGGCGTTTTCCGCCGATTCTTATCAAAGCTTCTTCATTCTGTTTATCGCTTATATCGATTTTTTTATATGGAATATTGTTTTCATCTAAATATTTCATTACTTTTAGACAATAAGGGCAAGTCGGCAGCATAAAAAGTTCTAGCATAATTTTCTCCTTTTTTTATTTATATATTACAATTACTGTAAACTTTTTCATCCCCCAACCATTTAACCCCTTTACTTTAGAGACTCTTTATGGTTACATTATCATGGGGTAAGCTATTCCTCTTAGGCTTATCCGGCTAAAGATTAAGCGGCGAATCTTTACACTAGACACTATTAAAACTAAGAAGGAAATTAAACATGTTAAAAATCAGACTTAAAAGATTAGGTGCTAAAAAAGCTCCATCATACAGAATTATTGTTATCAACTCTACTACTAAAAGAGAAGGTAAACCTATCCAAGAATTAGGTTATTACAACCCTAAAACTAAAGTTATGAAACTTGATAAAGCTGCAGCTGAATCCTGGATTTCTAAAGGTGCTCAACCGACTGATACAGTTGCTTACTTAATCAAAAATTGTAATGATGACGGAAGTCTTAACTACAAAAAATCTGATGTTGTAAGACTTTCTAAAAAAGCTAAAGCTAAACAAGAAGCTGAAGCTGCTGCTAAAGCTGAAGCTGAAAAAGCTGCAGCAGAAGCTGCTGAAGCTCCTCAAGAAGAACCAGCTGCTGAAGAAACTCCGGCTGAATAATAAATTAATTTTAATTAATTCACACACACTCTTTAAAGACCGATGGTTTAATTACCATTGGTCTTTTGATTTTCTTTAGAAAGGCGGGCACGCTATCGCTTTGCCTACCCTACGGTTAATGGCAGACTAAAGTCTACCCTGCGACTACCCTACAACTTTGCCCGCCCTGTGGCTGAAAATAGAATATTTACCCTTGTTAACAATTTGTCTAAATCGCAATCTTAGGTTATTATTATGTTATGGAACATGGGAAGATTGTCGTAGTCGATGATGAAAAGATAGTGACATCGGCCTTCAAAACGCTATTCATGGTTGAAGGCTTTGATAATGCTGCGTTTTTTAATAACCCTAAAGAAGCTCTTCAATATTTGGAAAATAACGTACCGGATTTGATTATTTCTGATTTTCTTATGCCGGAAATGAACGGTCTGGAATTTCTGACCGAAGCAAAAAAACTTTACCCCGAAGTCAGTAAAATTCTGTTAACAGGATACGCCGACAAAGAAAATGCAATAAAAGCAATAAATGAAGTCGGGCTTTACAGATATATTGAAAAACCTTGGGATAACGACGATTTAATCTTAAATATTAAAAACGGGATTGAAAGAAGTTACCTCTTATCACAGCTGCGGCAAAAGATTACGGAGCTTGAGGCGGCTAAAAAAGAACTTGAAAATTATTCCCACAACCTGGAAAAAATTGTTGCAGAACGTACAAAAGATTTAACCGAATCCAATGCAAAATTAAGCGGGATTATTACAAACTGTGCCGATGGTATTTTTGTTGTTGATAACAAAGGGAATATTGAACAGGCAAACCAAGCCTGTGAAACTCTTTCCGGCATGAGTGAAACCAATCTTAAGAAATTGAATATTGAAAAATTTATTTGTTCGGATAAATTTGATATATTAGATACAATTAATTCCTCAGATAATAATGAATTCTATATAAGAGATTGTTACATCTTAAATTTGTTAAGTAATGTCAAAACACCTATAGATATTAGTCTTGCTAAAATTTCTGATACAAGTTTTGTCGGAGTTATTCATAATATTACCGAACAAAAAGAAGCCGCAAAATTAAGAGATGATTTTATTGCAACTTTAACACACGATTTGAGAACTCCGCTTTTAGCAGCTATACAGACTCTTAAATTCTTTATAGACGGTTCTCTTGGTGAAATTACCGATAAACAAAAAGTGCTTTTATCCACGATGCTAAAAAGTAATGAAGACTTGCTGGGATTAGTAAATGCATTATTAGAAGTTTACAGGTTTGATGCACAAAAACTTGTCTTATGTAAAACTAATTTCTGTTTTAATTCTCTTGTAAAACAGGTATATAACGAGCTTTTACCGCTTGCAGAAAAGAAAAATATTCAGTTTAAACTTGATATGCCTGATTCGGATATTACAATAAATGCTGACGGCGCTGAAATAAGGCGTGTTGTATGCAATCTCTGCGGGAATGCAATTAATTATACGGATAACGGCGGTGAGGTTATTGTTTCGTTTAAAACAGAAGATAAAGATTTGATATTCTCTGTTCAGGATAACGGGAACGGGATTCCGAAAGAAGATATTCCGCATTTGTTCCAGAGATTTTCTCAGGGGACAAGTAAAAAACGTTCAACCGGAACAGGTTTAGGGTTATATCTTTCAAGACAGATTATTGAAGCTCACAACGGAAAAATTTGGCTTGAAAGTAAATTGAACAAAGGAAGTGAATTTTCGTTTTTATTAACAGATGTTGTCAAACAGGAAGAAAGGATTAAAATATAAGTAAGATGATAAGAGTTTTGCTGGTAGAAGATCATGAACTTGTCAGAATGGGGCTTTCTATTATGATAGATAAGGCCGAAGATATTGAGCTGGTTGGAGAAGCAGAAAACGGGCTAATAGGGGTTGAACTTGCAAAACAACTTTCTCCTGATATTATACTTATGGATATCGGACTGCCTAATATTGACGGTATTGAGGCTACAAAAAGAATTAAAGATTTTAATCCACAGATTAAAATTCTTATTTTCACATCCCGTGATAACGAAGATGATATTTTTGCAGCTTTTAAATCCGGTGCAGACGGCTATATTATGAAAGGTGCTACCACAGAAAGTATTCATACTGCTATTCGCTCCGTAAATGACGGTGTTGCCTGGATTGATCCTCAAATTGCAAAGCTTGTGTTATCAAGTATTCAAGCTCCCGGGAAAAATAAAGAGCATAAAACAACTTCCGGCGGTATCAACTATAAAGCAGGGAAATCAATGTACGGACTAACAGAACGTGAAATGGAAGTACTTGCACTTATTGTTAACGGTATGACTAATCCGCAGATTGCAGAAGAACTTACTATTACAAGGGCAACTGCTAAAGCTCATGTGCATAGTGTATTACAAAAATTATCCACTGCTACAAGAACTCAAGCTACCAGAAAAGCGATGGACGAAGGTTTGGTGTAAATGTTTTGGGCAATTGTTGCAATAATTATACTATCTTTTGTTGGTACCCAGCATGAAATGGATTATTGTTTACATAAAAAAAATCCTGTTCTGAAACAGTATGAATATGAATATAAAGTTCAAAAAGATCAGCTTAAAGAAGAATACGAAAAAAGTGTTCTGCCAAAATCAGGTTTCATGCTTATGGAAGAATACGAAAAAGAATCCAAGGGCATTGAAAACGAAAATAGAATTGTAGAAGAAAGAAAATATCCGAAACCTGCTGATATGAAATATGTCCCGCAGCCTACTTATAAACTTGTTCGCTATAATAATCCTCCGGGAACTCCGGAACTTAATATCCCGAGAAGGATTGAGTTTGAAAGACAGGTTAATACTCAAGGTATTATCTCCGGAGATTTTACAAAGCTTGTATATTCATCTGTATACTATTATCCAAAAGAAAGATGTACAGCATGTGATGTGTTTGTTATTCCGCTTGATACCTCAGTTAACAGAATTGAGAGAGTACAAAAAGCCAACGTTATAAAAAAGAATCCTAAGCCAATATTTTCAACCATAAAGGATGTTTCGCAGGAAGGTGCTTTTAGAACGATTACACCTGTTGATTTTTCAGAAGATAACAGATATATTGTTGCAAAAGAAAAAACAGGCTATATTCATGACGGGATTTGGAAAACAGAACTTTTAGTACACGATTTTGCGACCGGTACATCTAAAAAATTAACGGAAGCAAGAGAGGCGATTATTGATTATTGGCATAATGTCTCAGGCGTTGAATTTGATGATTACAGATGGGATATTTATCCGCTGGGGTTTGATAAAACTGATAATTCAAGAATTCTTGTTACAGGTTATGCATACACAGGCGGTGTTCCTGTTTTCTTAGGTACTTGGGCTGTCGATGTAACAGGGGAAAAAACACAATTAGTAGATTTGGAAGGTACAAACTATCAGGTAAGTATTGTCGGGTACAAACTTGCTCATGACAGCTATGTTTCACGTGCTGAAGTAGAATGGGAAAACAAACGGCAGGAAAAAATTGAAAAAAGTAACAAAAAGAAAGCGAAACAAGAGATTAAAAAAGTAAACAAGGCAAAAAAAGAACAATACAAAAAGAAACTAAAAGAACTCAAGATGCAATACAGGTTAAGAGTGCAAGAATATAAAAATAACAGAAAAGACGGAATGTCAGGAGTTGACGGCGATATTTTCCAAGAAGAAGGGGTAAATAGCGGAGCAAATGAAGGGGTAAATGAAGGGGTAAATAACAGTAATACAAGTACCCCGACTCAAAATGATGGTGCCGTAAAAAATATTAATCAGGTTAATGAGTAATATCATTTGATGTATAATTAAGCTATGAAAAATACAAGACAAACACAAATTAATATTCATAGAGATGCCTGGGTTGAAATTAATCTGGATGCTCTTGCAAATAATGTATCAGAGTTTAGAAAAAATATCTCTAAAGATATAAAAATATTAGGTATTGTCAAAGCTGATGCCTACGGTCATGGTGCAGCTATGGTCGCTCCGATTATGCTTGCATCCGGAATTGATATGCTTGGTGTTGCATCAATTGATGAAGGGCTTGATTTAAGAGCAGAAAAGATTGATTGTGAAATACTGGTTGTTGGGGCAGTACCTGTATGGTCTTTTGATGTTGCTGCAAAAAATGATATTTCTATCGCAATATTTACGGAAGAGCATATTGATGCCTGCAAAAAAGTTTACGAAAGGTTTAATATAAAACCTAAAGTTCATATCTCTCTTGATACAGGCATGAATAGAATAGGGCTGCAGCCTGATAAGGCGGTTGAATTTATAAAAAAAGTTCAAAACTCTGATTTTATTGACTTTAAAGGAATATTTACTCATCTTGCCAATGCTGAAAAAGATGATAAAACACAAGAACAATTTAAAAGATGGAATCAAGTTTTGTCTCAAGTCGATACAAATGGTTTAATGATTCATATTCTAAATACTGCAGGAAGTATGATTTATGACCCGAAAACACTTGGTTCAAATATGGTTAGAATAGGGATATCTCTATATGGAATGTATCCTGATTTGCCGGAAAATCCTTTGTTCTATCCTAAATTAAAGCCTATTATGGAATTGAAAGGACGGATTACCAACATTCATCAAATGCCGGTTAATGATGGTGTAAGCTACGGGCATACATATATTGCAGATAAAGTAACAAAAGTTGCTACCGTTCCGATTGGATACGCTGATGGTGTTCCGAGAGCTCTCTCAAACAAAATCTATGCAATAATTAACGGGAAAAAAGTTAAACAAATCGGAAATATCACAATGGATCAGATGATGTTTGATATTACAGGAGTTGATGCTGAACTCGGGGATATTATTACTCTTTTACACCACAGTGATAATGATTTATCGCTTGATAATTGGGCAAAAATTATTGGTACAATTAATTATGAACTTCCATGCAGGTTGAAAGTAAGACTCCCTAGAGTCTATACGAGGTAGGTTCATAACACAATTAGTATTGTGTTATGTTAAGTGATTAAGTGACTGGGTGACTAAGTGATTAGGGGTAAATAAAGGGGTTAGAATTATGTTGCCACGATTTTTGTGAGGCGTGAGGTGTGAGAAGAGAAGTGACGTTGGAATTATATAGTCCTTGTTCTTCGTACTCTTCACGAAGTGAGTACAATTTGTTTTTATACACAGACTAGTGTCAGTTAACGAAACAATAGTGAGCCGATGCTGTTTGAGCGAAGCGAGTTCATCGGCTAGATGTTGAGTTTTACTGACACTATTTGGTCGGCGTGTTTTTCTTTCTTTCCATTATTTCTTTCTTTTTACGTCGCAATTAAAAAGAAAGAAATAATGTGCGGGGTTTGGGGGTGCATAGCCCCCAAGACAAGTTTAATAAAATCTTGCAATACAAAAAAATTAATTATATATTTACATTAAAATATTATTATATTACACTTAACATAACACAATACCTATTGTGTTATACTTTTTGCCTTTATGTGTCATAATTAGCTTATGGAATTAAAATTTATTGAAGATAAATCCGACAAATTGATTCTCTTTTTCACAGGCTGGGGATGTGATGACAGGCAGTTTATTCCGCTTAAAACAGAGGGGTATAATGTCCTTATCGCTTATGATTATTCAAATCTTGATTTTGATTTTGATTTTTCAAAATTTAACGAAATTTATCTACTAACTTTTTCTGCAGGTGTTTATGTCGCAGGACTTTTAAAAGACAAACTTCCGCAATTTAAGAAAAAAATTGCAATTAACGGTAATCCATACGCCCATGATCCTTACTGGGGATTGTCCGATGAAGTGACAGAACAGTTTAAATCCGTATCTAAAGAGAATATTATTGAATTTCGAAGAAAATATCTTGTCTATTCAGATAAAGAACTGGAACTTTTAAACAAATACCAGCCGCATCGTTCCCTGGAAAGCTGCCTTAATGAATTATATGCTCTCCAATCATATTTTACTCCGGATTATTCTCCGATGGATTATGATCTGGCAGTATTGTCTGACAACGATAAAATTTTTAGATTAGACAGACAAAAAGAATATTTTAAAAATACTAAAGTCAAAATGATACCTAATTCCGCTCATTTTCTGTTTTATAAATTTGATTCATTCAAAGATTTACTTTTTGAATAATTTTTTAATTCCAAATGCAGCAAGAGCCAGAGTTCCTGCTATTCCTAAGATTTTAATACCTGTCGGGGTTTGGTACTTGTCTTTATGTTCATATTTTTTATTTTCGCGTTCAACCGCTTCTTGTGCTTCACGGCGTATTTGCATTATGCGCTGATAATTCTGAGATGTTTTATCTTCGACAACCAAAGCTCCCGGTATTGCCATACCGGTTACACTAGGCGGTGGAAGCTGCATGTTTAGTCCTGTCATTTGTTTCCTTTATAAAAGCATTCTGTACATCATTAGTTTTTGGATATTTTCTTTCGGTAAATACATTAAGCCGGTTTCCTTAGGTGCTAAAATACTTTTACCGCTTAATACCCAATTTTTTAAAATATCATTTTTTGATTTGTCTGCAAATCGGAATCCGAGTTTATAGAAAAATCCGGCAGCTGACGTTTGTCCGTCTATTATACGGACTTCTACGATAATCCGTCCTTCTGTATCTTTGTCTGCAAGTGATTTTTCAACCAGTGTTTTTACTGCTTTTGTTCCTTCCCCTTTATTACGTACAGGGGATGTTATCGAATCTATTTGATAACAGCTTTTTACATAATAATCGTGGGATTCGTCCGGCAGTTTGAATGACACCAGTTTATACTTCGATGTCAGTTTCATTAAATTGTCAATATTTGTTTTTGGTACTTGTATATCTGAAATATAATATTCCGGAATGTCTCCCTTTATTCTGTATTTTTCATGTTTACGGATTTTATGGTACTTAATTAAACTTTTCGGAATTTCTGCAATCTTTTCTTCTTTTTCCTGGTGGACAGACCCCTTAATAGGAACAGCTCCGCTTATCGGCGATTGCATTCCCGAACCTATTGTTAAAATTTCCCCGGATGAAAGTACCATTTCAACCTCTATTTCCCAGTAACTTACATGTATATAAAGTATTTTTTGTTAACTTTTTTGACTCTTTGTAAAGATTTGTAACTTTACGGAGACTCTGTTTCTGATATAATTTTGTCAGAGGTAAGCATTTATGAAAGATATGTTAGATAAGATTCTCCAGATAGAGAAAAATTATAAAGAATTAGGCGAAAAATTGTCTGATCCTGCAGTTATTCAGGATTATAACAAATTTAGAGATCTTTCCAAGCAAAGAAAAGCAATGGAAGAAACGGTAGAACTCTACTATAAATGGAAGGATGCAACGGAGGCTATAGCTGATGCAAAAGAAATGATTCATTCGGAATCTGATCCTGAAATGAAAGAGTTTTTAAAAAATGAAATGGAAGAAAATGAGGCTAAAATCGCCAAATATGAAGAAGATATGAGAATTCTTCTTCTTCCGCGTGACCCGATGGATGATAAAGATATTATGCTTGAAATCAGAGGCGGCGCCGGTGGTGATGAAGCAAACATTTTTGCCGGAGATTTGATGAGGATGTATATCAGATATGCAGATAAACAAGGCTGGCAAACTCAAATTCTTTCCAAAACGGATTGTGAGGCAGGCGGGGTATCTGAAGTTATTATTTCTATGAAGGGTGACAGCATATATTCACGGCTTAAATATGAGTCCGGTGTTCACCGTGTACAAAGAGTTCCGCAAACAGAATCTCAAGGAAGGGTACATACTTCAACCGCTACAGTTGCTGTTATGCCGCAAATTGATGATGTTGAAGTAGAACTTAATATGAACGATGTCGAAATTACAACCGCTCGTTCAGGAGGTGCCGGAGGACAAAATGTTAACAAAGTAGAAACGGCTGCCAGAGTTTTCCATAAACCTACAGGTATTATGATTTTTTGTACGGAAGAACGTTCACAACTTCAAAATAAAGAGCGTGCATTAGAAATCTTGAAAGCAAAACTTTATGATATGGAACTCCAAAAACAAAATAAAGAAATTACCGACCTTAGGCGCTCACAAGTAGGTACTGGTGACAGGAGTGAACGTATCAGAACGTATAACTTCCCGCAAGGAAGACTTACTGACCATAGAATTAATCACAATCTTAATGTTTGGACGGTAATCGACGGTGATTTGGATGAGTTAATCGATTTGTTAACTGAATATGACCAAAAACTTAAGCTTGAAAAACTTGCGGAAACAACAAACTAAAGGAATTGATGAAATACAGAAAATGTGTGGGCTGCGGGGAAATTAAAGACGCAGCCCAAATGATTAAATTAACAAAAAATTATATTACCGGTAAGGTTGAAATTAATCCAAATTCAAAAATATTTGGTAGATCAGCATATCTTTGCTATAATAATTTATGTATAGAGCGTGCATTGAAAAAAAATAAATTAAACAAGGCTTTAAAAACCTCAGAAGATCTGAAAGGAATTTTAAATGGACAATATTAGAGTTAGTGAACTTGCCAAAGAATTAGGCTTAACAAGTAAAGAGGTAATTGAGAAATTTGCTCAAATCTCTATTAATGTTAAGTCACACTCTAATACTGTTACTCCTTTACAGGTTACAAAACTGAAAGATTTTATTGCAGGCGGCTCTAAACTTCCTAGTAAAAAACCTAAAGCTTTTATTGTGAAAAAAGCTAAAGTGAAAAAAGAGGAAGAAACTCAACAAGAAAGTAAAAATACTGCTAAAGAAGAAAAACCGGTTGAAATGAAACAGGTTAAATCTAAACCGGCAGTTGAGGTTGTTAAATCTCAGCCGAAAAACAGGTTGGAAATTGTTAAAAAAGCTCCTATTAAGAGAGTTGAATTTGATAAAAACGGTAAACCTACGCAGGTTAATACAGATAAAAAATCTGAAAATTTTGAAAAGAAACCGTTTAATAAAGAAAAAAATGAAAGAGTTAACAAAAAACCGATAGAAAGACATATTATTCCGCAAGATATATATGAAAATAAAGGGTTTAGCAAGAAAAAAGCTGACCAGAAGAAAAAACAAAAAGATTTTAATGACAAAAAAGAAGAACAAGAACGTATATCTTTAGAAAAAGCTGCAGCGCAACATCATAAAAAGAAAGTCCAAAAAGAAGAACATGTTGAGCAAGTTACTTCTATTGTTGTTAATAAAGCTATGACTATCAGCGAGCTTGCAACAAAAATCCAGAAAACACCTGCAGAAATTGTTAAATTCCTTATGTTCCAAGGAATCATGGCAACTGTTAACCAACTTATTGATGTTGATGTTATAAAAAAAGTTTGTGCAGAATATAATCTTGAAGTCCTTGATGAGGATTTGGATGCGTATATTGAAGAAGAGCTTCAAAAAGAAGAACAAAAGAAAAGTCTTACAGAAGTTGATAAAAAACTTCTTAAACGCAGGGCTCCTGTTGTTAGTATCATGGGACACGTTGACCACGGTAAAACAACATTGTTAGACAGTATTAGAGCATCAAAACATAAGATTGTTTCAACCGAAGTCGGCGGTATTACACAGTCTATCGGTGCATATACTGTTTATCTTGATAATAACAAAGAAAAGAAAATTGTTTTTGTTGATACTCCGGGGCACGAAGCATTCACAGAAATGCGTGCAAGAGGTGCAAAAGCTACTGATATAGCTATTCTTGTTGTTGCTGCCGATGACGGTATAATGCCGCAAACAATAGAAGCTATTAACCACGCAAAAGCTGCGGATGTGCCTATTATCGTTGCGGTTAACAAAATAGATAAACCGGGGGCAGATCCTGACAGAGTATTGCAGCAACTCACCGAACACGGACTTATTCCGGAAGAATGGGGCGGTGATACTATTACCGTTAAAGTTTCTGCTCTGCAAGGTACCGGAATTGATGAATTACTTGAATATATTTGGCTCTTAGCTGATATTAAAGATTTGAAAGCTAATCCGAAAGCCGAAGCATCAGGTGTTGTTATTGAAGCTAACCTTGATAAAGGTAAGGGACCTGTTGCAACACTATTGGTTCAAAATGGTACATTGCGTGCCGGAAACTGTGTTGTTGTAGGCACTGCCTGCGGCAGAATAAGAGCTTTATTATCAGACAGCGGAGAAAGAATTCAAAAGGCTGAACCGTCCACTCCGGTTGAAATTCTTGGTTTATCCGAAGTTCCGCAAGCCGGTGAGTATTTTGAAGTTGTTCAAAATGAAAAAGAAATGAAACGTATTGTTGCTGAACGTCAAGAAAAAGAACGTGATAAACGTCTTGATGCAATGCTGCCGGCTCATATCAGAAAAGAAGCAGTTGCAGGTGATGATAATATTCCGCAATTAAATCTTATCATTAAAGCTAATACTCACGGTGCTGCAGAGGCGGTTTCTCAAGCCATTGCTCAGCTTGAGTCAAAAGAAATTACTACAAAAATTATTCACGTTGGTGTCGGCGAAATATCTGAAGCTGATGTTATGCTTGCTGCTGCATCCGGTGCGATTATTCTCGGGTTTACCGTTAAAGAAGACAGCAATGCTCTTGCTGCCGCTGAAAGAGAAAATGTTGTAATCAAGAAATATGATATTATTTATCAAATTCTCGAAGATATTGAAAAAACAATGATTTCATTATTGTCGCCTGAAGTAAAAGTTGTTTCCGTTGCAAAAGCGGAAGTCAGACAAGTATTTACCATCGGTAAAACAATTAAAATTGCCGGATGCTACGTTACTGAAGGTAAAATCAACAGAAATAACACTGCTATTATTAGACGTGACGGCAAGGAAATATTCAAAGGTGCTATCGACCAGCTTAAACGTTTTAAAGATGATGTTAAAGAAGTTGCACAAGGGTTTGAATGCGGTATATCATTTATTAAATTTAATGATATTGAAGTCGGTGACACAATTGAATTTACCAAAACGGAAGAAATTGAACGTTCTGAATTAGAATAATTATTGTATTAACATCCCGTAATATTTGTCCGATGAACAGTTGCAAAAGATATATACATAATCTATAATATAAATGTAACGGTTACTATCACATAAGGGATATATGAGTATAGTTTTTATTCAAGGGATTGAATACGAATTATTAAGTAAGTCTAAAACGCTTGCTATACTTACGTTTGCGAAGGGGGGGGGGGTATAAAAGCCTGATATCAAGGGTTTCACCCTTGAGCCCATTAAACAGATTTCAATCCGGATTTATTTCTTTTGTCGTCCTGAACGAATGTGAAGGACCGCATTGTCGAATGTTTCAGAATTTCTTAGTCACTCAGTCACTCAGTCACTTAATCACTTGTCAAAAAAAGAGATTCTTCGCCTCCGCTCAGAATGACGAAAAAACGTTTCCCCCTTCAGGATCTTACCAGTATTTTAAGCTAAATTTCGATGTTGGTAAGATCCCGAAACGAGTTCGGGATGACAGAACCAACTCACGACTCACTATTCAAAAATTAATATTTCTGGCTCACTTCGTGAAGAGTACGCAGAATCAAAAGTTATATATTTACCCCTGCTCACTCCATAAAAGTCGAGGTGCTAATTATACCGTTGTTTCGTTAAGTGGCTGTAATCAAATTATTTGTCAACCTGAATTTATTTCAGGTTCTTACCAACATGGCAGCATAATTTCAATCCATTCATTTATATCCAAACGAGTAAGCCGAATTTCAACCCCTTTATTTACCCCGGAGGTGGCCTGATGGCATTAACAATCAACACCAACCTTTCAAGCCTAATGGTCCAATTGTCACTTAAGAAATCGACATTGGACTTGAACCGTGCACTGGAACAGATGACAACAGGATACAGAATCAATTCAGCCAAAGACGATGCCGCAGGGTATGCCGTTGCAACAAAGATGGATATAGATTTGTCCTCCTATAGAGTTGCACAGAATAACGCCAACCTCGGACTTTCTCTCCTTAACACAGCCGAAAGCTCCCTTAACATAGTAACCACACATTTACAACGTATCCGTGACCTTGTGGAGCAGGCGGCAAACGGGACTTATGGACAGGATTCTATTGATGCGATACAGATGGAAATAAACCAGAGAACGGAAGAAATAAACCGTATCATGGCAACAACAGAGTACAACGGGATAAAACTATTTGAGGGTAACGGTGGCGGAGGAACAACTGTTACGGTTGATGAAACCAAACGAGTCGTGAATCAAACAACTTTCCAATCAGGTGAAACGTATTACCTGACAACATCTGACGATTTGGTTAAACTGCAAGATCTTGTTAACAGTGGTGTTAATACGTCAGGTGTAACCTTTGAACTGATGAACGATATAGATATGCAGGGAGTTGCATTCAGAGGTATTGGTAAAGATAGTAGTCATCCTTTCTGTGGTGATTTTAAAGGTAACAAACATGTAATCTCAAATCTTACTGAAGGTTCAAGTTATGGTGGTTTATTTGGTGTATTATCGGGGAGTATAGATTCTCTTGGTTTGGAGAATTGTAATATAACTGGAGGGGGTAATCTAGGCGGACTTGTTGGCTGGCTTGATGGAGGAGATATTACCTCTTGTTACGCAACGGGGAGTGTAACAGGAGATATTAATCTTGGCGGCCTTGTCGGTTACTTAAGCTATGGAAACATTTCTTCAAGTTATGCGAGCGTAACTGTAACTGGATCTGGATCTGGATCTGGATCTGGATCTGGATATGTTGGTGGTCTTGTTGGTTATGCAGACAATGGAAATATTTCTTCAAGTTATGCGACTGGAAATGTTCGCGGGATTCATGAAATAGGTGGACTTGTTGGTATGTTATATTCTGGTAATATTGAATCCTGCTATGCGACAGGATATGTTTCCGGTGGCACTACTAATATTGCGGGATTTATTGGAAATTATAATAGTGGATCTTTAATGAATAATTATTATAATACTCAAACATCTGGGCAATCAGTAGCTATAGGAAGAGGTAGTACAAGCGGGGTTAGCGGAGTAGCTACAGCGGAATTGAATCAGTTAATAACTACTGGAACATTACCTCAATATGATTATGAAAATATTTATGGTGATAGTATAGGTGGCGGTCGTGATATCACACTCCAGGTCGGAATAGATTCAAGTGAAAATTCTCGAATATCCTTTGACACAGCGTTATCAATCAATCTAAATGTCAATGTTTCAACAACCACCAATGCCAGAAATGCACTTGATGATATAGATGCGGTACTTGATACAATAACTGCCAAACAAACCGAGTTCGGCGCAGTACAAAACCGTCTTGAGTCGGTCATAGATTCGCTTGATGTAAGTATTGAGAATACGACTTCATCTCTTTCGACAATCAAAGATGCAGATATTGCAAAGGTTTCGTCAGATTTTATCAGGGCGCAGATTCTGCAGCAGGCATCAGCATCACTTCTTGCAACGGCTAATCAATCGCCGTCTATTGCGTTGGGTTTGTTGTAGTGAGGAGTGATTTGTGATTAGTGAATAGACTTTTTGACAAGTGATTCGGTGACTAAGTGATTAAGCAAGTAAAAAGAGTTTAGAAATACAGTTAAGTAGTCAAGCAGCTACGCAGCTAAGATGACTGGTTGCTTCAAATACTACAATAATTTCACTTAGCAGCTTAACTTCATGGCCACTTAGCTACTTTCTTCAATGAGTCGTAGAGGGCAGGGTGAGGTGTAGTTATTTTAATGACTAAGAAATTCAGGAGTGTTCAACAATGCGGTCCTTCGTATTCTCTCAGGACGACGAAATTACGGTCATTCTGAGGGCAAAGCCCGAAGAATCTCTTTAAACAAGTGGCTAAGAATTTCAGGAGCATACAACAATGCGGTCCTTCGTATTCACTCAGGACGACGGTAAATCTTCTCACTCTTCACTGTTCACTAATCACTGAAAAACAGATTGCCGCGCTAATACTCGCAATGACAGGTTTTTCGTCATTCTGAGCGGATGCGAAGAATCTCTTTTTGATAAGTGGGTAGTGAATCGGTAAAATAAATTCAGGTTGACAGAATAAACAACCTAAATTTTTCGTTTGACCTTGAATAATATATAAACATGGTGTAACATGTATATGGGTAGAGTTTTGCTCAGTTTGATTAGGGAAATGCCTTGTGCAGCTCTATTTCCGAACATATCACAACCCCGAAAGCATGATGTAATCTGTGTTACATGTTACAAAATGTTAACAATTTAAAACAAAAATAGCAATTTTTTATTTTGTATATACTTTATATATATGTAATAGATAATTAGGAAACTTAAAGAATTAAAAATTAAATAGAATTAGAAACGGAGAAACAGGTAATGGCACCTATAACATTTGGTAGTATGACAATGGCTGCCAGTGTTCCAAAGGGACTTAGGACCTCAAATGATCAGGGTATCGGATTTATCCAACAAATGAATTCTACCTTTACTGCTCAAAAGACGGACGGTCCCGGACAAGGTCAAAAACCCGGAACACTTACGGCCGATGTAGCAAAAGATTTTCAAGGTATTAGAGAAAGTATGGCTGATAAGCAGCAAAATAAATCTCTACTTGGTAAAATAGCTGATTTCATAGTCGGCAAAAAATTAGAACAAGCATCACAAGCTTAATTTCTTAACATTTGTTTACCGTTTTTAATTCAATATATAAGGAGCCTCAAATAGGCTCCTTTCTTATTGTTTCAGAACTTTACAATTTGTTACATCTTAATTGGCTTAATTAAGATGTTTCAATTTCGTAACATTACGTGCCTTCTATTTTACAATTGTGTATTATTGTCCTGTACCTGATAAATCAACAAGGTTTTAAGTAACGGCGTATGATTTTATCCCCTAAGGGTACAGGGTTTTTTATGCTTTAAAATAGGAAGGAGATATATATGAGACATTGTTGTTCGTTTGAACCTATGGATGAATGGTTTATTAAAGATGATGAAAGATTTTCTGAAAGAAAGCTTTCGTTCGGCATTTGCCCAATATGCAGTAAACCGATTGCGGTTCTAATTCAGTTTGATGATACGTGTAAATGTTTTACATCCGTAAAAAAAATCGGAATTACTGCCCAAAACTTTGTGAAATCTATGAAAGGGTTGATGTATAACTCTTTATCTAAAATGAATGCTGCAAAGTTTAAACCGGTGACTTATAAATGGGTTTATGGGATTAATAAACAGGTTAAAGATAAAGTAAAACAGTACGCAAAAGATTTTTTCGGCTCTACTGTTTTGGTTAAAGAAATATAATTAGGCATACTCTTTTCTTTATTTTTATTATTCTTTCTATTCCTTTGCGTGTAATTTCGGGATTGCTTTTTATTTATTTTTTGCAATCCCGTTTTTTTAATGATTATTTAAAAAGATTGTCTATAGTTTCTTCGCTGCAAGCACCTGCCGGCTGATAGGTATCGTTGTATAGACAATATAATTCAACTGTACGTCTGTATTCTTTTATTTTATTTTCGTTTAATTCTTCTAAATATGAATTACTATATATAGGGTAATTTGTGCCGTAAGCAGTATAACTATTTTTATATGCCGGTAATATTGTATCTCTTGCTATTAATTGATATTTTTTATATTCATTTATATTCAATTTAAACATCTCAATGAAATCTTTATCAGATTTAAAGTTATTAATAATTCTATTACAAATTTTATCAAAAGATTCTTCTGAGAAATCTCTTGTTTTAACTGAAACATTAATCATTTCAGCCTGAGTTTTGAAATCATATGGTCAAAAAATATGTTTGATATTGAAACCTACTGATATCAAAATGAATGTTATTAAAATAGTTTTTTGATATAATTTCATAATTTTATATTAGCATAAAAATTAAATTTGTATATTAATGAAAGGAGTTTATTATGAGTTATAAAAATTTTGAAAAAGCACTTGAATTTTTGTTTCCATCAGAAGGTGGATATAGTAATGATAAAGATGATTTAGGAGGTCCTTGCTTAGTGATTCAAAATAAAATAAGTTTTTGTTAAGTTTATTTAGTTATTTATAAGATTATATTTAATAATTGGAAAGATAAATATTAACAACAAATAAAAAATAGGTGTTAATTGTAATAGCAATCCTGTTGTAAATATAGTTTTATATATTTTGTTATTGGGCATTTTAAATTTCGGGATTATATTCTTTTCCCGTAAAATATATTCAATAAGTGCAAAAAATAAAATACTTATGAGAATAGAAAATGATATTAATATAAAGTTTTTAATTAATAATAAATATATAATTTCATTATTTCCTTGAATTATGTCAATATCATTAATTGTTGAAAATTTATTATTCATAATAATCGGTTTTTTGTAACAATCTAAAAAAACACAATATATTAAATATAAGTATCCTATTATACTTAATAGATTAATAGTAAATAAATGTTTTATGCTTTTCATAGATTTAATTATATCATTTAAAAAGGAGTGTATATGTATTTTAAAAATTATTTTCAAGATTTGGAGTTAAAAAACAAAAAAATTATAATAATCAAATAGTCCAAAAAACGTCAAAATATCAAAAAATATATGGATTTAAAGTAAGTCACCAAAAGGGACATGAGTTTTGGAATAATGAAGCAGATGCATTTAAGCATACCTTTGGAAGTGCTTTGTTAGCCTTGGATAAGGATAA
>CALUXY010000011.1 GCA_944324855.1 Candidatus Gastranaerophilales bacterium
AGTTTGTAGGGGAGTTCTGATACTCCCCTATAAAAATGGCTATTTATCAACTGTTTGTTGTGACATAGCCTTAAAATTAAATAGGCAGAAGTAATTTGTTACTTCTGCCTATATTAATTCTAATTTAATTTAACCAAATTACTCTTCGTCTTTTGTATCTGTAGGATTATCTTCTTTGTCAGAAGTCATATCAGTTACAAATACTATTGTGTATTGTTTTCCGTCAGCGGTTGGCGGATTCCATTGAACATTTACGGTGTTTGTGGAATCAATTGTAAACATATTACTTAATTCTCCTTTTTGGACAGGAATATCTGATGTTAGTGTGTATCCGTCAAAATTACTGCCGGCATGTGAAATTAACATATAGGTTTGTTTGGCTGTTGTTTTTGTAACCTGTACTGCATTCATTCCTATATTATCTACATTAATTATTAATGTATCAGGGAAATATTGTTTTATAGATTTTGATGACAAAGTCTTAACTACAAAATTTCCGTAAGAATATTCTACACGTCCGATTTGCAGACATTGAGATGTGTATATCAATAATTGGCCGCGTTTCATAATTATTTGAGAATTAGGGTCTATAGTTAGTACCTGATTAGTTTTTTGGAATTTATTGTCATATACATCAAATCCGCCTTGTCCGTTATCTGCCAATAACAGAGTGTCTTTTGATATTTTTGCATCTTCGCTGAATGTTGCCCACATACCTTCTGTTTGAGAATAAATATATTTATATCCGATGTTAGAAAATTCTTTCATAAGACTTTTTCTTAAATCAATAAAAATATCATCAAGTTCTCCATTTAAAGGTCTGATGGATTCAAGCATTTTTTCATATTCATAAGGATAAAGAGAATCAAATTGGTTTGTTGATATTCCGTTAGCAGATGTTACCATTTTACTGAATATCGGGATTAGTTTTGAGTGTTTATTAGTTTTAATAAACCTTTTATCCCACTTTTTGAAGGTATTATGTCTGATTGCCTGCATTTCTTGTCTGTCGTTTGCAAAAATATAACCGAAAGTATAGAAATACAAGTTATCTTTAACCTCATTTATATTACTAAAATTAGGGTTGTTTATAAGGAATTTTTCATAATCCGCTATTCTCAGATTCATTTCTTTTGGTGTTGTTGCAAGGTATCCGCCATTTTCCAGAAATTCATCATTGTGTTTTGCCCGCAAGTATAAATAAGCTTTCATATCTGATTGAACATACTGTCCAAATTTTTTGTATGTGAATTTGTAATCTTCTTTAAGATGATATTTTGCATAAGCGGTATCAGATACAATTTTTAAGCCGACAGGGGCAAGTTCTTTATTGTAGTGTGCTGCGCATTTTTTAAACTCTTTTTTTGTTTGAGGCAGTGAGTTTTTAATGTCTTCTTTTAAAAGATTATCATTAGAAAACGCTTCAATTTTTAAAAGTTGTTTTCTATAGTTATCAAACACTTTTGATTTTTCTTCTGCTGAATCATCAGAGTACCTTAAGTACAGTACGAGAAAGTTTTGTACATCTTTTAAATTAAGAATTAAGTCCTGCAATGTTTCAGGCTGGTCTAATTCTGGTATTGATGAAGGATTTTCCATATATGCTTCATATTTAGATTTATTGTCTTGCAAATTCTCGTTAGAAGTATAATGACCTAGTATTTTTAATCCAATCCACCCTGCGAATAATACACAAATTGTTAAAAATAGTTTGAATAAAAGTGCTCCGATTGCTTCAAATGGTATATCTTTGTTTAAAGAATATTTTTGCGGATTTTTGTAATAAGATTTTTTCTGATAAAAATCTTTGTTGTCTTTCTCTTTATTCATTTCAATGTCTTTAGACAAATCATATCCGCAATTTATGCAAAATCTTTGATTATTTTTAATTTCTTTTCCGCATCTGGGACAAAACATATTAAACTCCTTTATATAGTATTTATTCAGAATAATTATACTATATGAAGTTTTAAAATAAATCCCTTTTATGCAGCACTTTTGTTTTTGTTAAACTCTCTAACGTTAAATCTCCAGCTTTCTGTTTGATCCATGTTTTTCATTGCAATATCTTCCGGCAGACCGGCATGGTGTATTTTCGGAATTAAATATGTTGCAGGATATTCAACAGGAGCAGATACATCATCATCCGTATCATTACATACGAAATACAACTCTCCGTTTTTATCTTTTTTATAATCTGTTATTGTAATTTCATGAGCGCCTATGATTTTTTTGTTTTCATCTGTCAGGGTATATCCGATTATAATGTTTTCGCCTCTATCGAGTGTTTCTAAAAGTTGCGATTTTACTGTATCATAATCTGTTGCATAGCCGATTAAAGTTTGATTATCATCAACATTTTGATAAGTAACTGACATTGTGTTTTTATCTTCTACTACTGATTCGAGGAATGTTTTTTCGTAATCAATAAGTCCGCTGTCTTCACTGCTGAACTTGCCGCCTCGTTTGTCGTTTAATGAGTTATAACTTTGCTGTGATGCAATATTCATAAAGGTTGATTGCATTAGTGCATCAACGGATGAGCGTTCAAGTTTATCTCTATAATTTTGCTGGATTTCTGCTCTGATATATGCGTTGCTGTCAGGTGCCAGCTTTACTTTTGCTGTTTTAAAATCTTTTGCTTCATAAGGTATTTCAAAAGAATTCAAAAGCCATATAGCATCAAGAGTATTGTCTGACAGGCTGTCAAACTTAATTTTTTTAGTTACGGATTTTTCAGGAGATGTCAATCCTTCTGCAAACCTTACGTATTCTGCCGGTTTTTTCTTTGCAAGATTAAACTGTTCACTTGCAGCTACGCAGCAGCCTGAGAATAAATCTCTTATTTCTATTTCTGCATTTTTTCTCTGGATGAGATTTTTTGAATTGTTGGTTAATTTGTCGATTACTTCTGTTTTGTATTCATCAGGAATATCGCCAAATTTTTGAGTTATGGTATACGGGTCAGTAACAGAGATAAGTGTGTCTGTAAGTATTTTTTTGTTGTCTAATTTGTCTGCTCTCTTTGTTGTTGCGATTTTGTATAAATTATCTAATACAGATGATTTATCGTTTGAATTATTGTTCAAAAGTATTCCTGTTTTTAATGCGTAATCAAGAACTTTTCTGTTATTTTTATCAAGTGATTGGTTTAATATTTTGTATTTTTCTTTTTCATCTTTTGTAGTTAATGAAGTGCGAATATTTGTGTTTACATTATTTGCAGTAAAGTATACACTCCTGTTAGCGCTTTGATTTTGCTGTTGTTCAGGGGTAACATTTACTGCTTTGCTTCTGATAGGAGCGACAGCATAATTAGACATAACACTATTTTGATTCACACTTATCATACTTAAATAAAAACTTCTTACTTTAAAAATTTGCTTATTTGCGCTATAAATATTAAAAAAGGTTAAGATGAAATTTAAACCGTTAACAGAAAATCAAATAATAATTTCAATAGACAGGCTGACCCGTTTTAAGCCGACGGAGGAAAAATATTTACGGGTTTTTAAAGATATTTTGGTTTCAAATCTGATTGAGCCGAAATTTAAAAAACAAGATTTAGAAAAGTTAGATTATCAGACAATTAGAGATTTTGCGGTAGAAATATTCAATAAGTCTTTACAAGAAGATAATACTAACGATTTATCTTTGAATTTTAAATTAAAAGAATATGAAAATTCAACATTTGTGAATGATAAAAATGTAGATATACTCCTTGATAATTGTCTGGACTATCTATCAGCATTGAAACTTTTGAAGGTCGATAAACCGGTTAATTTACAATGGCTTTATTCACTTAGAGAAAATACAGATATATACAGATTAAGAGAAGAAAAAAGATTGCAGTATCCGGTTTCGCTGGTTGTAATTGTTGAGGGAATAACAGAAGAGATATTACTTCCTGAATTTTCAAAGATTTTAGGTTTGGATTTTTTAGCGCACGGTATAAAAATACTTCCCGCCGGCGGTAAAAATCAAGTAGTAAAGCTTTACTACTCATTATCTGAAGAATTAAAAGTTCCGATATTTGTATTGCTGGATAAAGATGCCGTAGAAAATGTTAATCTTATAAATAAAAAACTTCGTCCGGAAGATAAGGTATATTTATTGAACAGCGGGGAATTTGAGGATTTATTGCCTTTGAATTTAATATTAAAAACGATTAATTCTCACCTGAAAAATTTTGCATCAATAACTTTAAAAGATTTAGAAAAACAAGAACCTATGGTTAAAATTCTGGAAGAAATTTTTAAATGCTGCGGGCTTCATGAGTTTAAAAAAGCTGAATTTGCCCATCTTGTACAAAATCAGATTAATTCAAAAAATGATATTTCAGAAGAAATTAATTGTATTATTGCGTCTCTCAAAGAAATGTCTGATAAATATGATAAATCATTGATTTAGATGAGAATTTGAATAACTTCTTTTGATAAAATGTGTGTAAAAGTTACAAACATTTAACATGTTGTGCAAAAAGGGTTGAAAACTGGTTGCACATGATATATAATAAATATAGCATGCATTATTATTAGGCAGTTTATAGAAAGGATTTTTATATGCCTACAATCACATTCAGCGGTTTGGCTTCAGGTTTAGATACAGCATCTTGGGTTGATGCGTTAGTTTCTGTTAAACAGTTAACGGTTACTTCTTTACAAGATACATTAAAAACTTATGAAGATAAGCAAGCTACTGTTACAGAACTTCAGACATCATTTAGTTCATTGCGTACGGCAATCGAAAAATTGACTGATGCTAAGTTTGGTGCAAATATGGATTTATTTGCTAATAACATGGTGACATCTTCTAATGAAGATATATTTACTGCGACTGTTACAAAGAATGCTGCTCGCCAGATTTATGATATAAAAGTTGACCAGCTTGCAACTAAAACAACAGTTTCTGCGAATAAAGCAGTAAGTGCAGTTGCTAATGATAATACTAAACTTGCTGATATGGGTATAACAGAAGGCACAATTACATCATATGTTGATGGTGTTAAACATACAATTAATATTGGAAAAGATGATACCGTTCAAGATTTAAGAACCCGTTTTGCAGAAGCTGGTATAAAGGCTGAAATTGATGAACAAGGTATGTTTAACTTATCTGCTCAAAACGGAACATCTGAAATTCTTATAGGTGCAACAACAGATACTTCAAATTTAAAATCCTTGTATGGTATTTCAAAACAAGAAGATGGAACCTACAAATCAACATCTTCTATGTATCAGGTTACAACAGCATCAAAAGTTATGGAGAGCGGGATATTTGCAACAGAAGATAATCCTAATGCCTCTATTACTGCAGGAACTTTTACTATAGGTGAGGCAGAATTTAAAATAGATGAGAATACAACGATATCAAGTTTAATTTCTGCAATTAACAGTAATGAAGATGCAGGTGCAACTGCATATTGGGATGCAGCAAATGCAAAATTAGTTTTAACCTCAACTGTTGAGGGTCAGTCTTATGTAAATGTTGAGGCAGGCACAAGCAACTTTACTGATGTTATGGGCTTTACTACATCAGAATGGGATGCAGACGGAAATGTTGTAAAAACAGCCTTGAATACAGATAATCAAACATTAGGTGAAAATGCTATATTATATATAAACGGAACGCAGGTTATTTCTTCTTCTAACACTGTTACGAGTGATATTTCACGACTTGAAGGTGTAACTCTTAATCTTAAAGGGGTAAGCACAGAAGAAGAACCGACTTCAACAATGACAGTTGAACAGGATACTACAGAAATTGTAGAAGCTTTAACAGATTTTGTTGATCAGTATAACGAATTGATGACAAAAATAGATGAGCTGACTGCTACAGGTGGTGATTTGCATGGCGAAACCACTTTAAAACAAATAAAAAATTCAATGAGACAGTTGGTAACTACAACTACCGGTCAAGAAGGTGATGTATATAAAATGTTATCACAGATTGGTATATCAACTGCCGCTGCAGGTGCAGATTTATCTGCAGATACATCGAGTTTGTCTTTAGACGAAGATAAATTAAAACAAGCTTTGCAAGAAGATCCGGATGCCGTTAAGGCTGTTATTATGGGAACATCTACCGATGGTTATGGTATTTTATCGCAATTAGAATCTGTTATAGAAAACTCACTGGCGACAAACGGATATTTTTCAACAACAATAGATTCTATTCAAAATGATATGACCAGATATAACGAAAAGATAACACGTGCAAATGAAAAGGTTGCAAGTTATAAATCCCGATTAGAGGCTCAATTCCAAGCAATGGAAAATACAATATCAACTATGCAATCTGCTTATAGTGGATTATTATCAGGCTAGATTTTTATTTTTAAATATCAAAAAGTTTAAAATAGGAGTAATAATTGTTATTACTCCTATTTTAGTTTAACATCCCGTAACATTTGTCCGGTGAACAGTTGCAAAAGATATATACATAATCTATAATATAAATGTAACGGTACTATCACATAAGGGATATATGAGTATAGTTTTTATTCAAGGGATTGGATATGAATTATTGAGTAAGTCTAAAACGCTTGCTATACTTGTGTTTGCGAACGGGGGGGGGGCATAAAGGCCTGATATCAAGGGTTTCACCCTTGAGTCCATTAAACAGATTTCAATCCGGATTTATTTCTTTTACCTTTGTCGTCCTGAACGGATTGTCGGTTGGGCATACTTGCCCAACAATAGACTCTTTATGCCTCCGGCGGGTCAATCTCCTTCTCCAAGTCGGGGAAGGAGTAGAGTTAATTCATTTACCCCTGATTCACTCCTCACGTCTCACACCTCACAAAAATCGTGGCAGCATAATTTCAATCCATTCATTTATATCCAAACGAGTAAGCCGAATTTCAACCCCTTTATTTACCCCGGAGGTGGCCTGATGGCATTAACAATCAACACCAACCTTTCAAGCCTAATGGTCCAACTGTCACTTAAGAAATCGACATTGGACTTGAACCGTGCATTGGAGCAGATGACAACGGGATATCGAATCAATTCAGCCAAAGACGATGCGGCAGGTTATGCTGTTGCAACCAAGATGAATATAGATTTGTCGTCCTATAGAGTTGCACAGAATAATGCCAACCTCGGATTATCACTATTAAATACAGCCGAAAGCAGTTTAGACATAGTAACCACACATTTACAGCGAATAAGAGATTTGGCGGAGCAGGCGGCAAACGGAACTTATGGACAGGATTCGATAGATGCGATACAGATGGAGATAGACCAGAGAACGGAAGAAATAAACCGTATTATGGAGACTACAGAATACAACGGGATACAGTTATTCAAAGGTGATGCTCAACCAGGTGTTGCGACAGGTTCGTTTATCCAAGAGGTTACGCCTCTGACTGAGGGTGAGGCATTGGCACAGGGGTATACGGTTATTAAAACAGCGGCTGATTTGGATAATATCCGCAACAACCTTTCTGGTAAGTATATCTTGATGAATGATATTGATTTAGCGGGTGTTGATTGGACTCCGATTAATAGTTTTAGTGGAGAATTAAATGGTAATGGATATGTGGTAAGAAATCTTAATTGTCACACAAATGGTGCTGCAGGATTGTTTGTTTCCATTGCTGGTATTATATCAAATTTGGGCTTAGAAAATGTAAATGTAACAGCTGATAATAGTGGTGGTATTGCTGGCGGAATCGCTGCAACTACAAAAAGCGGAGCAAATCCGATAATTAAAAATTGTTATGTTACAGGGTCAGTGTCTACTTCAAATGATTTTGGTTATGTTGGGGGCTTAATCGGTTCCATGGGTTATGATTCTAGATATAATCCAAGTATAATTTCTTGTTATACAGATGCAATTGTTTCAGGTTGGTCAGCAGGCGGGATTACTGGGGGTACTGGTTCTACTAGTGGTAGTGGAGGCGGACCTAAGATAGATAATTGTTATTCATTAAGTCAGGTTCATGGAATTGAATATTCTGGTGGTTTAGTAGGATTTCATGCTCATAGTATAACTACAAATAGTTATGTTGCAGGGCCTGTTTCAAATGCTAATTGGGCTGGAGCTTTGTTTGGTGGAGGCTGGGTTGGAAGTGATAGTAGTATTGGAAACAATTATTTTGATATTGTTGCAACTAAACAAAATTCTGCTATTTATAGTGGCACGGTTTCAGGAACTCAAGGTATCCAAACTACAGAATTAGAACGTTTGATTGCAAATGGAACGCTTCCTCAAGCAAAATTTAATACTAATATAGATAATAATCAAAATGGAAGTATTGTTCTTCAGGTCGGGATAGATTCAAGCGAAAATTCTCGTATATCTTTTGATACCGCATTATCAATCAATCTAAATGTTAATGTTTCAACAACCGCCAATGCCAGAAATTCCCTTGATGCAATAGATGCTATGCTTGATACGATTACTCAGAAACAAACGGAATTCGGCGCTGTTCAAAACCGTCTTGAGTCGGTTATAGATTCACTTGATGTAAGTATTGAGAATACGACCTCATCACTTTCTACAATCAAAGATGCAGATATCGCAAAGGTTTCGTCAGATTTTATCAGGGCGCAGATATTACAGCAGGCATCGGCATCACTTCTTGCAACAGCTAATCAGTCACCGTCGATTGTGTTAGGGTTGATTTAGATAAGATTTTTCGTTAGGCAAAAGTTAATTTTTTTACAACTAAAATAATTTAATATATTCTAAGTTTCAAAAATTATACGGTTCTTTAAGTGTACTTGTTACATTTCTTAATGTGTACACTATGAGAGGGTTTAGGGTGCATTGTGTTAATGATACTTTTAGGTAAAACTTGAAATGTAATCTTTTTGTAATATTATAATTATATAAATTATTTTCCGTTGGATTTTAATTTGATAGCTGTTAACTATTAAAAGCGAATCTTTTTCGGAGTTGCAATTTACAAGTAAAAGAGGATTTAGATGATTAGAAAACTAGTACTGTTCACTACTTTGATAGTGATACTACTGTCTACGAAAGTCAATGCTTCTGAAATACCCGTAAGCCATGTAAAAAACACTATTGTGCAGCATTCAGTTGCACTAGGCGTTGACCCTGCAATAGCTTTATCTATTGCGAAAGTTGAGTCAGGTTATAACCACTCAAGTAGAAGTGTTCATGGTGCTGTAGGTGTATTTCAACTTATGCCGTCTACAGCGGCAAGATTGGGTGTAAACCCTTATCATTTAGCTGACAACATCAAGGGTGGTATTTTATACTACAAGATGCTGTACAAAATGTTTGGATCAACAGAGCTGGCATTAGCAGCATACAATGCAGGACCTGCTTATGTATTAAAACATCACTGTGCTCCGCCATACAGCCGTAATTATGTGGCTAAGATTATGTCTGAGTATTACAAGTTAAAAGCAAATCCTGATGCTTCAATGAAAAACAAAGGTAACGTACATGCTGCTGTACATCATGTTACCAATCCGGCTCCAATTACGATTACGTCACATGGTTCTGTAAAACCGATGACTGCAAGTGTTCCTAGAGTAATTAATGATGGTACAAATAGATTAATAATCAAACAAGCACCTTCAACCGCTTCAAGAACGCCTAAGCTTCAAGTTAGTATGAGAAAAGAAGAAGAACCTTATTCGTAATTTGATTTAAATTTAAGTCAAAAAAAGCGCCTGTTTAATCAAACAGGCGCTTTTTTCATTATTTTACATAAAAAATATTATCGGAAGGGATAAATATATAAGATTTATTTTAAAAATACTCATTAAAAAATAAATATTTTCTTGTCTCAAGCGAATCAATCTCCTTCCCCTACTTGGGGAAGGTTGGGATGGGGAGTGGTTCATTACTCCGAATGTTAGCAATGTAATTTCAATCAATTCATTTACCAATAGCGGGGTTTATGCACCCCTGCACCCCGCATCCCCATTTCTTTGCCATCAAAGAAACGGGGAACAAAGAAACTGCCGACTTGAACTCCGTTCGCTAATACTCACTAATTTCAACCCCAGAAATGCAAACTCACTACATTATATTTAAAGCATTAAATAATTAAATTTATATATTCCCGTTCAAACAATGCATTTCCTGTCATTGTTTCAATAAGTGAGTATTGCTCACTCCGTAAAAGTCGGGGATAAATAAAATAACAAAATAGATTAGTGTCAGTTAACGAAACAACGGTGAGCCGGTGCTGTCTGAACGATAGTAAATAAATTAGATTAAATTTATTTTAAATAAAACGGAGTGAGTTCACCGGCTGAATGTTGAGTTTTACTGACACTATTAGGTCGGCGTGTTTTTCTTTCTTTTCATTATTTCTTTCTTTTTACGTCGCAATTAAAAAGAAAGAAATAATGTGCAGGGTGTGGGGCGGCATAAGCCCCACATAAATTATTATAATTTAAGTATTTATCGGGGCATATATAGCCCCGATAAATACTGATAATATTTTTTATGTAAATTTAGATTTCAGATATGTATAGTTGTATCCAACTGTCCGATTGGACAGTCTTTTTTATTTATCTTTTTGGAGTAAAATTAAAATTGTGATAGTAAAAGAGGGTTTAATATTGAAAGTATTTAATTCGTATACCAATAAATTAGAAGAATTTAAGCCAATAGAAGCCAATAAAGTCAAGATGTACGTTTGCGGACCTACTGTATATGATAATGCACACTTAGGACATGCCAGATGCTATATAACCTGGGATGTTTTATACAGATATCTAAAATTTAGAGGGTATGATGTAACTTATTGCAGAAACGTAACAGATGTTGATGACAAAATCCTTAAAAAGGCAGAAACAGAAAATAAAACACCGGAAGAAGTTTCAACTTTCTGGTATAAAAAATTTACCGAGAGCATGAATAATCTCAACAATCTTAAACCGGACATAGAGCCTTTTGCTACAAAAACTTTGGGCGAAATGATTTCAATTGTTAAAGATTTGATTAATAAAGATTTTGCATATGAAGTTGACGGCGATGTTTATTTTAGAGTATCAAAATTCCCGCAATATGGTATGCTGTCTAAACAACCGATAGATTCTCTGGTAAGCGGAGCAAGAGTGGAAGTTGGTGACAAAAAAGAAAGCCCTTTGGATTTTGCATTATGGAAAAAAGATGAGAAATTCGGGTATAATTCACCTTGGGGTAAAGGCAGACCGGGCTGGCATATTGAATGTTCCGCAATGATAAGAAAACATTTAGGCAAGACTATTGATATCCATGCCGGCGGGGCTGATTTGATATTCCCGCATCATGAAAATGAGATTGCCCAGTCTGAATGTGCAAACGGCTGCAAATTCGTAAACTACTGGATGCATAACGGGTTTGTAACTATTAATAAAGAAAAAATGTCAAAATCTTTGGGAAACTTTTTAACTGTCGATGATTTACTCAAAAATTATGATGCAAATACAATCAGATTCTTTATACTGACAAACCATTACAGAATGCCTGTTGAGTTTTCGGATGAAGCACTTCAATCTGCTGCAGCGGGTGTGAAACGTATGCTGAATGCAAAACAAACAACGATTGATGAAAATCTTGATATAACAAAAACAGATGAATATAAAGAGTTTGTAAATGCTATGGATGAGGATTTAAATACATCAAAAGCTCTTGCCGTTTTATTTGATTTGGCAAATAAAGCGAACAAAGATGTTGAAGGAGCGTTTACTGTGCTTTATAAACTTGCTGATGTTTTGGGATTCAGTTTTTCAAAACCGGAGTTATCAGATGATGAGATAAAGAAAATTCTTGAGAATGTAAGTTCTGAGCTTGGTAAAAACTATTCTTCAATGGATGAGATAATTGAAGACAGAAAACAAGCCAGAGCTGATAAAAATTGGGAGATTGCAGATAGGATAAGAATCGCATTAGATAAAGAAAATATTATCCTGAAAGATTCTAAAGAAGGTACAACGTGGGAAGTAAAATAAGTAAATTACTTATATCTTTAGTTTGTATTTTTATATTGGCACTTGGAGTTACAAGTGTCAGTGCAAGGCAATCAGAAACATCTGCATCACCAGTTATTCGTGTCGGAATTATGGATAATAATTTCAGAACGCTAGAGAGAAAATCAGTTGTATTATATGGAACATCTCATTGTTATGTATGTGATCCGGATACTAGAAAAACAATTATAAGAGTTTCTGCATACGAAAATATGCCGTTTGAAATAAATAACGGGATTGTTGAATTAAAAATGGATGATTGTGCAGAGATTTATAAATCAACAAAAGGTTTTGTTGTATGCTGTCCTGATGGTTTTCTCGGAGTGCAGGGCTTAAAACGACGCGGAAAACAGGCTTTATATAGAGGAGCATTCAGTATACAAAAAAATACAAAGCCTAACGTTTTGTATTTGATTAATCTAATTGAATTGGAAGATTATTTAAAAGGTGTCGTTTCAAATGAAATGCCTTATTATTTTGGGCTTGAAGCTATTAAGGCTCAGGCTGTTGCAGCCAGAAATTATGCAATAAAACCAAGAACAAAGGTTTCAAAAGCTTATGATGTTGTTGATAGTGTCGCAAGTCAGGTTTATTTTGGTTATAACACGGAAACAGAATCAGGTAACAGAGCTGTAAAAGAAACAGAAAATATTATTGCAATGTATAATAATGCTCCTATTCTGGCACTTTATTGTTCAAGTGCAGGCGGTTATACGGAGAATTATTCTTATGCCTTTTCTGATCCTGATACAAAAGAATTTCCGGCGCCATTAAAACCGTATTTGATTGCAAAACCTGATTTGCAGACAATAAAACCGTTAAATCGCGAAGAAGAAGCTTACGAATTTTATTCAAAGAAACCGGCATCTTATGATGTTGATACACGTTATTATCGCTGGACAAGAACCTGGACAAGAGAAGAATTAGAAAAAGTCTTAAAACAAAACCTTGTTACCCAATCAAAAACCGGATTTGTAAAACCTGTTTTTTGTAACAATACAAATTTTGGAACTTTAAAAAATATAAAGGTTGTAAGACGAGGCAATTCAGGTAAGATTATTTATCTTGATATTGTAACAACAGAAGGCAAATACAGAGTTGCAAAGGAACTTGTAATCAGAAGATTGTTTACAAAAGACGGTAAGGCTCTACCTAGTGCAAACGTTGTATTTAAACTTGATACGGATAGTTTTGACAGTATTACAACCATAACTGCTTATGGCGGCGGTTTTGGTCATGGGGTTGGGATGAGCCAGTATGGTGCGAATTATATGGCTGTAAAACTCAAAAAGAGTTTTGTAGATATTCTGCAGCATTACTATACGGGTATTTATCTTGCGACAGTTCCGGTTGATTTGGATAAAACTGTTGTGGAACAAAAATTTTATCCGCCATCAGATAAAGCATTGATTTATATTGCGGATAGAAAAGGTTTAAATGCTTTGCAGGTTGTCATAAACGGCAAAACTTGCAACTTTGACTTGAGTAAATTCTTAAACATACAAAAATGCGAACTTGATATTTCTCCATATATTAAAAAAGGCAGGGAAAATAGAATTCTATTTGTTCCGGCATGCCAGAACAGAAATGTCACAAACGACTTAAGTAAAGGTAATATAAAGATTAGTTTATACATAAAATTTTTATAATAAAATAAGGAAATGGAAGAATCGGAAGTAAAGAAAACTGAACATGGGACGGGAATTTTAAAAGCGGCATGGATGATAGCCATAGTCACTGTATTAAGCAAATTAATAGGCTTTTTGCGTGACGTTGTAACCGCAAAATATTACGGGGCATCTATTGTATCGGATGCTTATTTTTATGCTTATCAAATACCGTCTTTTGCTATTATATTATTAGGCGGTGTAGGCGGACCTTTCCATAGTGCAACAGTTGCCGTATTTACAAAATTGATTCCGGATTTGGACAAAAAACCGACAGAGTTTGTAAACCGGCTTTATAATACATTTTTGGTATTAAGTGTGTTATTCTTTTCTGCACTTGGTGCATTGTGTTATATTTTTTCCCGCCAGATAATGGGAATAATAATTTCTAACGGAACTCCTGAATTGATATCTCTTGCGGCACTGCATTTGAGAATTATGACACCTGTATTCATTGTAGGCGGTATTGTAGGGATATATTACGGACTTTTGATTACTTATAAAAAATTTATGCTTCCGAATTTTTCCCCTATGGTGATGAGTATTGTAATTATTATTGCTGTATGTATGGCAAAGAATGATAATCTCGGGCTTGTTCTTGCGTGGGCAACAACAATAGGTGCAATATGCCAATTTTTACTCCAGTTTCCGCAGATTAGAAAAATTGGATTCAGATTCCGTCCGAATTTTGATTTTAAACACAATGTAGAATTGAAATCACTATGCGAGCTTTTAATTCCTGCGGTATTTAGTTCTACAATCGGGCAGCTGCATATTTATGTAGATATGTTTTTTACATCTTCATTAAGAGAAGGAGCTTGGACGGCATTAGGGTATGCAAACAGAATATTCCAGTTCCCTGTCGGGATTTTAGTAACAGCATTTTTAGTTCCTTTGTTTCCTTTATTTACACGACTTGTTGCACAAAAAGATACAGATGGTATAAAATCATATTTCAATAAAGGTGTCGGACTTTTATTTTTTGTTGCAATTCCGATAATTGTCGGAATTTTAGTTTTGGGTTTGGATTGTGTAAGATTAGTTTTTGAACGGGGGGCATTTACTTATAGCGACTCTTTGATGGTATTTGATGCATTATTGTATTTATCTTTTTCTATAATCCCTTACGTATTCAGAGATTCAATCACAAGAGTTTATTATGCATTTGACGATTCAAAGACTCCGTTTATGATTGCGGCATCTTCTATAATTTTAAAATTTTTATTTAATTATATATTTATTTCAAAGCTTGGCTGGCAAATTGGCGGGATTACGCTTTCGACTTCACTTGTAACTTTGTATAACGCCGTTGCGCTTGGTTTATTGATATCTAAAAAAGTTAAAATGGGGTACAAAGATTTGTTTGTTAACCTTTTAAAAATGTCTTTTGTCGGCTTATTAACATTATTAATTTGTTATATTTCTGCGGCATTTGTACCTAATCTTTCAATTATTTTACGTTTAATATTAATAGGTATTGAAATGGCTTTGGTATATTTAGGTTTGAGCTGCTTATTTAAAGTTAATTATATCGGTGAAATATTTTCACGTATTTTATCAAAAGTAAAAAGGATTTAATATGGTATTAAGTTTAGACTTACAAAACAAAATACGATATGTATTAGAACATGACGGAGTAATTTCTTTTGTAACAGATACGGTCTGGGGGTTAGGATGTCTGCCTGAGAGTGAAAAAGCTGTTAAAAAGATCTATGAAATCAAAGGACGCGAAAAAGAAAAACCTTTGATTTTGATGTCGGATGATACTTATCCGTTGTTGGATTATATACAAGATGTTCCTAAAACTGCACAAAAATTGATGAAACAGTATTTTCCGGGAGCTTTAACAGTTGTTGTTCCCAAAAGTGAAAAAACTCCTGATTATATAACTTCAGGACTATCAACTGTTGGAGTAAGAGTTCCTGATAATGAAGTTTTTGGAGAAATCTGCAGATGTATTGATTCAAGAGTACTTGCTACAACAAGTGCCAATTTATCGCATGAACCTGCAGCATTAAGTTATCAAGAGGCCGTAAATTATATTGGTGATAAAGCGGATTTAGTAATTGAAGATTTTGGATATACAGCAAAAGGGCTTGCTTCAACGGTTATAGGGTTTAAAGATGGTGAGATTATAGTTTATCGCCAGGGAGAAATAAAATTAACACCTTAAACCAAAAATTAAATCGTATACCTTGGCAAATGAATATAACAAAAACACCGGATTACATCCGGTGTTTTTCTGTGGTAAATTATTTTGAGTCTTACTTATTATGAGAACAACTTGAATGTTCTGTCTACGTTATCTTTCGCTACTGTTTTTAATGTATCGATTTCTGTCTTGATTGCATTCCTTTCTTGTTCTAGTGCTGCTAAGTCGGTATCAAATTTTTTATCCTTAGCATCTATTTTTCTCATGTCAGCTTCATATTTTGCTTCAGCTTTTTTAAGTTGTGTTTCGTCGGATACTTCTTGCAAACTTGTATCTGTTGCAATGTTTACTTCTGTAAACATTGGATCACCGTTTGCATCAATACCCGGTTTCCTAAATACAATGAAACCTGCTTCAACCATATTTCTTAAGGTTTCTGTTTTATCAAGAGCATCAGCGGCTATACCAGTATCTTTTGTGATATTCCCTGCGGTTGCTTCTGAATACGTTTTCCATTGACCGTTGCCTGTTTGTATTGTAATTTCATATCCGGCTGCCAAAATTTCGTTCAGCGTTGCATCTCTGTATTCTGCAGAACCGTCTGCGCCGATGTGTTTTAATTGAACTTTTTGTTTGTTTAGAGCATTTTCATACTCTTGATACACTTGAGTTGATTCGTTTGCCATTTGCAACTTTTGAGCCTCTAGGTTTTGAGCCTTGTACTCAATATCGTGCATTCTAGCTGTTAAATTCAACAATCGTGCCTGTGATGCCGATAAACCCATATTCCTGTACTCCTTTTTTCTTGCTCGAACTTATTTAAGCAAACTTTTACAATGCCCTAATTAATTCGAAATTCGTTTCTGTATCATGCATGACGGCACGTTTTTTTAGAACTTTAATAAAAAAAAGATTTTTGTTACATAAGTTTACAATTCGAACACAAAAAAGCCGAAGATTATAATCTTCGGCTTTCTATGAATTAATATAATATCTTAAATCAAGTTAAGAGCTATAGATGGAGTTTGGTTGGCTGTAGACAACAACGATGCTGATGCTTGTTGTAAAATCTGTGCCTTAATGTATTCGGATGATTCTGCAGCTACATCCGCATCCTTGATTGTTGATAATGATGATGTAACGTTTGAATATTGTACATCCAATGCATCTGCTGCTGAATCAAGCCTATTTTGTATTGCACCGATATTAGTTTGACGTGTAGTTACCTCATCCAATGCCTTATCAATTGCATTTAATGCTGTACCGTAATTTGCTCCACCAACTGTAAAATATCCTAAAAATGTAGTTTGTGCAACACCTGTTAATTCTTGTGCCGTTGATTCTGCAAATAAATTTGCATCTAATTCCAAACGGCTGTTTGCGGTTGAATCTATCCCAATTTGAAGATTGATTGCACCTGCTGTACCATCTAACAGATTAATACCATTAAATTCTGTACTTGCAGCAATTCTATCGATTTCTTCCAAACGTGCTGTAACTTCAGCCTTAATTGCATCAATAGAATCTTGACCGTAAGTACCGTTTGCGGCTTCTTCGGTTAAATCTCTTATACGTTGTAAATGGGTTACTATCAAATCGTAGTTACTTTCTGCCGTGGATAATAAGCTTGAACCTATTGCAACGTTATCCTGTGCAACACTAATTGAACTCAACTGAGTATCCATTTTTGTTGCAACAGCGTATCCTGCGGCATCATCGCCTGCGCTGTTAATCTTAAAACCTGTAGTCATACGCTCAATTGACTGATTCAGTGCTTCTGTCGCATCTGCCAGGTTTTTCTGAACTATTAGCGAACCTAAGTTCGTATTAATTGTTAGAGCCATTTTTCTCCTGATACTCCTTTCAATTTGGGAAAATAATCCATTTTCTCTCTCTTATTTAACGATACATATATTATATTCGATACTTATATAATTATTATAACAAATAGAATTCAGCTCTTAAAGCGTAATCTGTCAAATTTGTTACAATTCGTTATAAAGATATTATATTAAGTTTAGAGCAATAGACGGAGTTTGGTTCGCAGTTGTCAGCAACGTTGCAGATGCTTGCTGCAAAATTTGAGCTTTGATAAAGTTAGAAGATTCTGCTGCTATATCAGTATCTTTTACAGTAGATAAAGATGATGTCAAATTATCAAATTGCACTGTTAATGCATCTGCAGCTGAATCCAATCTATTTTGAATAGCACCTATTTGAGTTTGTCTTGATGTAACTTCTGCTAAGCCTGCATCAATTGCATCAAGAGCTTGTGTTATTGTTGCAGTTGTACCTGTAGTTATATATCCGGTATAGGTAGTTGCATTAACACCTATTAGCCCTTGCGTATCGGCATCTGCGAATAAATCTTGCTCAAGCGTAATTCGACTGTTCCCATCAGAACCGATACCTACTTGTAGATTAAGACCATCGGCACCAACACCTCCAGCGAGTAGTTTTATTCCATTATATTCGGCATTTTCCGTTACTCTGTCAATTTCTTCAAACCTTGCCGTGATTTCAGCATTAATTGCTTCTATTGAATCATCTCCATAGGTATCATTGGCCGCTTGTTCTGTTAAATCTCTGATACGCTGCATATGGGTTATTATAATATCGTAGTTGCTTTCTGCCACTGATAATAGACTTGAACCCAATGCCACGTTACTTTGAGCAACTGTTGTTGAAGACAGATTTGTGTCCATCTTTGTTGCAACAGCGTAACCGGCTGCATCATCGCCTGCTGCATTAATCTTGTAACCAGTAGTCATTCTTTCAATAGACTGATTTAATGCTTCTGTGGCATTGTTAAGATTGTTCTGCACAATTAACGAACCCATGTTCGTATTGATAGTAAGTGCCATAATTTGATACTCCTTTCAAATTTTGTATTCCTAAAAGTAATCCTTTACTTCTTCGTGACGATTTTACACACTACATAGTGTATATTCCCTACATCAACATTATATACTCATTATAGCAAATTTAAATTCAAAATAAAGTGTTATTGAAATTTTTGTTACAAAAATTAATCAAATAAAGATATAAAAAATAGCCGGCTCAATAGAACCGGCTATTAAAAGCTTTTATATTATAAATAAAATTAAGCAATAATTTTATCTACAACACCAGCACCAACTGTACGTCCGCCTTCTCTGATAGCGAATCTCATACCTTCTTCGATAGCTACAGGAGCGATTAATTCAACTTCCATAACAACGTTATCACCAGGCATTACCATTTCGCCGTCAAATTTGATAGAACCAGTTACGTCTGTTGTTCTGATATAGAACTGAGGACGGTATCCTGGGAAGAATGGAGTGTGACGTCCACCTTCATCTTTTGTTAAAACGTAAACGTTAGCAGTGAATTTAGTGTGTGGGTGAATTGTACCAGGTTTTGCTAAAACTTGACCACGTTGGATTTCAGTTTTATCAATACCTCTTAACAAAGCACCAATGTTGTCACCAGCTTGACCTTGGTCAAGTTGTTTTCTGAACATTTCAACACCGGTAACAGTTGTTTTCTTAGTTTCACCAAGACCAACCAATTCAACTTCGTCACCAACTTTAACGATACCACGTTCAACACGGCCTGTAGCAACAGTACCACGACCTGTGATTGAGAAAATATCTTCGATTGGCATTAAGAATGGTTTGTCTAAATCACGTTCCGGAGTTGGGAAGTAAGAATCGATAGCATCCATTAATTCCCAAATCTTATCAACCCATTTGTCTTCTCCGCGAGCAATAGAAGGGTTAGCTTGAACAGCTTCTAATGCTTTTAAAGCAGAACCGTGGATGAAAGGAATATTATCGCCATCAAATTCATAAGATGTTAATAATTCTCTAACTTCCATTTCTACTAGTTCAAGTAGTTCCGGGTCGTCAACCATATCACATTTGTTTAAGAATACTACTAAGTTAGGAACACCAACTTGGCGAGCAAGTAGGATGTGTTCACGAGTTTGAGGCATTGCACCATCAGTTGCAGCAACTACAAGAATTGCACCGTCCATTTGAGCAGCACCTGTGATCATGTTTTTAACATAGTCAGCGTGGCCCGGGCAGTCAACGTGTGCGTAGTGTCTGTCTTTTGTTTCGTATTCTACGTGAGCTGTAGAAATGGTTATACCTCTAGCTTTTTCTTCAGGAGCAGCATCGATTTCATCGAATTTTTTAAGTTCTGCTTGACCTGCAGCAGCTAATGTTGCTGTAATAGCAGCAGTTAATGTTGTTTTACCGTGGTCAACGTGGCCGATTGTACCTACGTTAACGTGTGGTTTCGTACGTTCATACTTTTCACGTGCCATGAGATTAATCTCCTTTTCTCTTCATGTATTACTACGTTAACTTTTTACTAAGTTTAACTCTTTTCTATATTCTATACTCTCAAACTATATTGTCAATCCTATAAAAACACTTAAGGTCTACATTCGGGATATGTTTTAGTTTTCAAATGTTAAGAGTTTGTTACAAAGTTTGAAATAAAATGTCAATTTTTTCTTGAGTATATACTTTATATATACATAGAAACAGTACGAGGATAATATGAGCAATTTTACTAACGGACTCTTCGGCGGATTGACGATGGGACTGTATAATACTTCGAATATCCTGTTTGGCGGGCTTACATCTTACTCTATGTATAGAAGCGGCTTAGATCCGTTTATGACTCTATACCCGAATCTTGACAGCCCGAGCGGTTTTTCATCGTGGGCTCATCCATCGTATGCAACTCCTACTAATGTAATATTAAATGCTTCCGGTTTTGATACTACCTGGTCGCCTTTGACATCGTCGGTTTCTAATGCATTATTTGGCGGCGGTTTGTTTGGCGGAGGTATATTCGGATGGGGTTTCCCGACGAGCGGGATTTTCATGACTACTGATACGTATACTCATCTGGGTGTAAATCCTGGCTTTAGAGGCTGGGCATAATAACTCTTTACTTTTCTTCTTAAAGTACTACCATATACTTATAAGAAGGGTAGGATATGTATAATTTAAAATCTAAAATAGCCGAAGAATTTATTTCTGATAATGAGATTCTTGAAACTATTAATTATGCCGAAAAAAATAAAAATAATGCTGAATTGATTGATTCAATTCTTATAAAAGCACGCAAAATGGCAGGTCTGTCTCATAGGGAAGCATCTGTTTTACTCGCCTGTGAAATTGAAGAAAAAAATCAGGAAATATTTAAACTTGCGAATGATATAAAGCAAGCGTATTACGGAAACAGAATTGTAATGTTTGCTCCTTTGTATCTTTCAAACTATTGTGTAAACGGATGTGTTTATTGTCCTTATCACGCTAAAAATACACATATCCCTCGTAAAAAAATGAGTCAGGAGGAAATAAAAGCCGAAGTTATTGCTCTTCAAGATATGGGGCATAAACGGCTTGCCATAGAAACTGGCGAAGATCCTGTTAATAATCCTATTGAATACGTTCTTGAATCATTAAAAACAATATACAGTGTTCATCATAAAAATGGGGCAATACGTCGTGCAAATGTTAACATTGCGGCAACGACAGTAGAAAATTACAGAAAACTCAAAGAAGCAGGAATCGGAACATATATCCTGTTTCAGGAAACATATAATAAAGAACGATATGAAAAACTTCATCCGACCGGCCCTAAACATAATTATGCTTATCATACAGAAGCTATGGATAGAGCTATGGATGGCGGAATTGATGATGTAGGACTGGGTGTATTATTCGGGCTGTCTACTTATAAGTATGAATTTGCAGGGTTATTAATGCATGCGGAACACTTAGAAGCGGTTCATGGTGTAGGCCCTCATACAATAAGCGTTCCGAGAATAAGAAAAGCTGACGATATTGACCCATCAGCCTTTGAAAACGGTATTGATGATGATACGTTTATAAAAATTGTTGCTTGTATTAGAATTGCTGTTCCTTATACAGGTATGATAGTTTCAACAAGGGAATCAAAAGAAGTCAGAAACAGAGTTCTTCATCTCGGAGTTTCTCAGATAAGCGGCGGCTCAAAAACCAGTGTCGGCGGGTATGCTGAACCATCAGATGAGGCAGAAGAATCTGCTCAATTTGATGTTACAGACAGACGCCCTCTTGATGAAGTTATAAGATGGCTTTTGGAATTAGGTTATGTTCCTAGTTTCTGTACAGCCTGCTATAGAAAAGGAAGAACAGGCGACAATTTTATGGATGTATGCAAGGCTAAAAATATTCATAATTTCTGCCATCCGAATGCTATTTTGACTTTGAAAGAATACTTGGAAGATTACGCATCAGAAGAAACTAAAAAAGCAGGAAACAAATTAATCGAAAAAGAAGTCGAAAAAATAGAAGATGAAAGAATGAAATCTATTACGAAAGAAAATCTTAAAAAGATTGAAGAAGGTCAAAGAGATTTTAGTTTTTAGAGAATAATATGCAAGCAATAATTGATAAGCAATACTTACTTGATTTATACCATAAAGATTTAGATGAACTTTTGAAGATTTCATCTCAATATATGTCTGATAATATTGAATTTTGTTCGCTTGTAAATGCAAGAAACGGAAAATGTTCTCAAAATTGTAAATACTGTGCACAAAGCTCTCATTACAGAACAGATATAGAAGACTACCCTTTAATATCTTCTGAAGAAGCCCAAAAGGCTGCAATAGAATCCAAATCACACGGTGCAGCAAGGTTTGCCATTGTTACAAGCGGTAAAAGCCCTGATGAAGAAGATTTTAATAAAGTCCTGGGTTTAATTAAAGCCGTAAATGAAGTAGATGGCATTAAAAGCTGTGCAAGTATCGGGATTTTAACGGAAGAACAGGCAAAAGCTCTTGCTGCTGCCGGATTAAAACGGTTTCATCATAATATTAATACCTCTGAAAGCTACTATCCGTCTGTTTGTACAACACACAGCTGGCAAGACAGATTAAACACCTGCAGGCTCGTTAAAAGATACGGTATGGAACTATGCTGCGGAGTTATACTGGGTATGGGAGAATCAATAGAACAAAGAATAGAAATGGCTATAGAACTTGCAGAAATTCAACCGGACTCTATACCAATCAACATCTTAATGCCGATTGAAGGAACTCCGTTTCAGGATTATCATGATAAAATAGATGAAGAAAATATCTTGAGAACTCTTGCAATATTCAAGATTGCAAACCCGAAAGCAATATTAAGATTTTGCGGCGGTAGAATGAGATTATCGGAAGAAAATCAGGAATTGGCTCTAAGAACTTGTGTTGAAGGAATTTTAACCGGAAACTATCTTACGACAACCGGCAAAACACCTGAAGAAGATATTAAAACAGTAAAGAAACTCGGTAAAAAATTATTGGAGAACTGATGGACAAAGAGATTCAAAAAATAAAAGAACAAATCGACACAAAAAAAACTATCCTTTTGCCCCAAAGTATGAATTCAGATTGTTATGCAGTTTATTCTAAAGAGGTTTATCAAAATCCCGAAAAAGAACTTTTTGTAGAAGGAAAAGCCTATAAACACAGATTATATTTTTATAAGAAAAATCCAAAATCCGATTCTGATAAAATTTTAACATTTATATTTTTGAATCCGGGCTGTACAAATCATATTGATACTGATGAAACGATTAAAAACTGTCTTGATTTGGCAGGTGATGAGTACGGTGCGATAGAAATATTTTCTATTTTTACTCTTCGCACACTTGATAAAATAGATGCTGTTTCAGAAGATGCAATGCTTGATGCAATGCGTGCGGATTTATCCAAAAACGATATTGTATTGGCATACGGTGATAAACTTGAGCGGACAGAAAAATATTCCGATATGTCTGATGAAGATATTGATAAAATTAATAAAGTACGTGATATAAAAATAACCCGGCTTTTGGAATTTCTGTATTCAGACAACAAACGAACAGGTAAAATATACGTTTATGCCCTGACAGAATCCGGCAATCCAAAATCAATGGAAGATTATGAATCGGGAAACAGAAACTTAATTGAGTTTGAAATATAAGAACACCTTGACAAATAGTGCATCATAGTAAATAATATAAATACAGGGTGGCGGTTTGCTAGACCAGCCGATAACTCTGTAGAAAGTCTAGCGGTTCTTACCTTTTTGGGTAAGAGCCGTTTTGAATATGCTCAAAATCAAATAAATTAAAAATAAACTTAAATTGATATCGTTCATATTGACTCCTTTCTAGTCGGGAATCAACCCGAAAGTCTACTACATAAATGTAGGATAATTCCTTTTCGAAAAGAGTTATCTTTTACCCTGTGTAACTATATTACTATATTTTCTGTTATTTGTCTATCTACTACTTCAGCTGTAGGGTGGGCAAAGCAATAGCGTGCCCACCGAATTAACTTATTTTGATTGCTTTAAATTTCAGTTCTGTGAACCGGAAAAGAAATGTTTAACGGAGTTTAAGCAGCCGTAGAATTTAGAAACGGTCTTGTCTGTTAGTTTGCCCCAGTTAATAATATGATGAGGAAACTGTTCTGTGTACTTAGTTTTTGGAAATTCATCCGTATCTAAAAATTTGTTTTTGCAGAGTTCAGGTTTCAAAATACCGTTTTTGTCAAAAACTAAAGACATTTCTCCAAAAGAATCGAGGTTGGCTCCAAAATTCTTATTTGGAGCAAAGCCTGTTGAGACAATTTTTACAGGCTCTCCTCTGTCTGTTCTTTCCCATCTGTCAGTCTGTCTGTGATCGTGACCGCCGATTATTACGTCTATTCCGGGGATTTTGGCAAATTCCTTATAATAGTCTATATCGTGTCTGTCGTATCGTCCATGTCCTGAAAATTCACCTGTATGTGCCAGAAGAACAATTTTATTAATTCCCTGTTTTTCAAGCTGTTCTGCTTCTTTTCTGACTGTTTCCAAACTATTTTTTAAATCTTCTGTTTTTATATTTGTATTATCTTTCCTTTCAAGTCTTGGTTTAAAATCTACCGGTGCAAGTCCGATTATTCCTATATTATTCACAATTTTTGATTTTACAATTTTATCGCTTAAAGGATTATTTCCGTCATAATAAACGTTTGTACCGACAAATTTATCTTTAAGTCCATATTTTTGAATCGATTTATTAAATCTTTTTCCTTTTTCTAAATCCCTGTTTCCTGTTGCAGAGGCATCAACGTAATCTTTTACAAAATTTGATACAATTCTTTCATTCTGCGGAAAACGGTTGAAAATATCACCTGCAGCAAGAGTAAGATTTGTTTCATTCGGGTGGGATTTATAAAACTCATCTCTGCCTGTTATAAAAGAATCAATATTGTTTGTATTTTCATGGATATCGTTGAAATGAACAATGTTTACCCTTTCAAGCGGTTCATATTTATGTCTTAAATTTAACCAGATATCTGTCATACAGGTATAAAACATATAATCGTATTTTTTTGCTATTAGTGTTAAAATCAAGTTATGACAGATTTGGATATTTTAAAGAAAAATACGGCAAAGATTTCTGTGTTATCAAACCTTTCTTTGATAGTAATGAAGTTTATTGCAGGATTTGTGACAGGGTCATTTAGTATAATATCAGAAGCTCTTCATTCTGCAACGGATTTATTGGCTGCGTATATTGCCTATTTCGCAGTAAAAAAATCTGCAAAATGTGCTGACAAAGATCACCCTTTCGGACATGGGAAATATGAAGATTTCTCAGGATTAATTGAAGGCGTGCTTATTAATATTGCAGCAATATATATAATATTTGAGGCCGGAAGAAAAATTATAATGCAGGAACACGCAATTATGAACATAGATATTGCCGCAGGGGTTATGCTATTTTCTGTAATTGTTAATATTTTTGTAAGTCAAAATCTTTTTCGCGTTGCTAAAAAGACAGGTTCAATCGCATTATATGCCGATGGAGAACATTTAAGAGTTGATGTTTATACATCTCTCGGTGTTGCTCTAGGGATGTTACTAATAAAATTTACGGGGATACATATTTTAGATTCTCTGATTGCATTAATCGTTGCGGTAATGATTTCGCATACCGGCATGGGTATTTGCAAAAAGGCTGTCGGGAATTTGCTTGATGAAGGGCTGCCGGAATCAGATGTTCAAGAAATAAGAGAAATTGTTAATTCTTTAAAAAACGAAGGTGTTTATGATGTTTCCAAAATTAGAACAAGAACATCAGGTCCAAGAAAAAATATTGAATTAGTTGTATATGTAAAGGGCTCAATGACCGTAAAAGAAAGTCATGATATATGCAATAAAATAGAAGCCCGGCTTCGAGCAAGGTTTAACCAGGTTGATACGATGATTCATATTGAACCTAAATAATAATGATATTAAATTCGTTTGCGAAGTTTTCGTTATTGTAGTAATATCGTTTTATGGTCAGATTTTTACATAATTTGGATAGAGATAAAATCTCTCATTTTATTTATTCAATATTCAAAATTCAGGAATTCTTTACTAATATTCAAAATGTTAATCATCCTGATGTATCTAATTGCGTGTATGCTATGTGGCATGCACATCAATGTTGTGTTCACGGATTCCCGAATCGAGAAAAAGTAAATGTAATGATTAGCCGTTCACGTGACGGAGAAATAATTGCAAAAGTTTGCGAAAAATGGGGTTTTAAAGTTGTAAGAGGATCTAAAGGCAAAAAAGGTGCGGCAGAAGCAAGTTTGCACATGATAAACGAGCTTAAACATGGGAATTCCGGGGCAATCATGATTGATGGTCCAAGCGGACCTGTTAAAGTTGTAAAAGACGGGGTTGTTAAAATAGCAAAATTGTCAGGTGCTCCTATTGTGCCTGTTTACTGGTATTCTGAAAACCCTACGTTTCTAAAGTTTCCGACCTGGGATAGTTTCAGGCTGCCGTTTTTGGCAACTAATCTCATTAATTTATACGGAGAACCTATATATGTTGATCCTAATAACACCGACGAACAGGATGAGCAGGTAAGGCTTAGAGTTGAGAAATCACTTGAAGAACTTGAAAAACAAGCTCCTCAAAAATATAAAGAGGTTTTCAGATTCGGAATATGGACAAGGAAAAAATAAATATAACAGCGATTCAAATGGAATCTGTTATAGGAAATAAATACGCGAATTTTAAAAAAGTAGAACAACTTATTGATACATCGATTAAGTCAAATACAGATATACTTATACTTCCGGAATTGTGGAATGTTGGCTGGGCATGCAGCGAATTTATAAATGCGTCCGAAAAAATTGAAACCAGTGAAACAATTAAATTTTTATCAAATATTGCTAAAAAATATAATACCAACATCCTTGGCGGGAGTTTTGTACAAAAAGTTTCAGATGGTTTATATTATAATACTTGTCCGGTAATAAACCGCAATGGGGATTTGATTGCAGCTTATAATAAAAATCACTTATATTCATATTATGATGATTCTGAAGGAACGTATATAACTAAAGGTGATAATCCTGTAATGGTTAATCTGGAAGGGGTAAAAATCGGATTAACAATTTGTTATGATATCCGGTTCCCTGAAATATACAGAGCATACAGAAAAGCCGGTGCGGATATACTTGTAAATATGGCGGCTTGGCCGTTATCCAGAGCTATACACTGGAATTCTTTAACACAGGCAAGAGCCGTTGAAAACCAAACTTATATGGTTGCCCTAACCCAGACCGGAGATTTGCCAACCGGCACAAAAAATCTGGGGCATTCAATTATATATGATTACAGCGGAAATATTCTGGATGAAATTTTTGATACAGAAGGAGCAATATCTGCTACAATAGGACTTAATGATATGTACGAATTTAGAGACAAATGCACGGTTTTAAAAGATATACAAGAATCTTATGAGGTATTATATGAATAAAAATTTTGCGGCACTTACTGTTTTAATCTCCGTTATGGCAACAAATCTTTGTTACGCACAGGATATCAGCAAAGATATAAATTCTGTAATATCTAATTCAAATATTAAAAAAGGTGCAATATCTGTTTCTATTAAATCAATTGATGATAAAAAAACACTTTATGAAACAAATTCCAATGTACCGATGCCGCCGGCATCTATACAAAAACTTGTTACTACCCTGCCTGCTGTTAAAACATTGGGCGAAAATTATCAGTTTGAAACCAAATTATACAAAGATAAAGCAGGTAACTATTTAATTGTACTTGGTGCAGACCCGTATTTAAAAAGCAGTGACCTTAAACAACTGACAAAAAAAATGCCGCCGGAAGTAAAATCTATCAATATAGATGATTCTATAATAGATAAACAAGAGTGGGGTGAAGGATGGCACTGGGATGATGATATTAACCCATTAATGCCTAAATTTAGTGCATATAATATTGACAGAAATACTTTGAAAGTATTTATTGAGCCTACATTAAAAGATGCTCCGGCAAATATTATTTTTGAAAAAGATTATCCGACATCCTTTATAAATCAAGTTGTAACAGGGAATTCAACATCATATACTATTGAGAAAAAAAGCTATGAAACTCCTGATGTAGTAACCGTCAAAGGTGTTATTAACAAAACAATAACAATTTTGATTCCGGTGAACAGCCCTAAAAAATATTTCAAGTTAAGGCTCACCGATGCATTGCTGGATAATGAAAAAAGTAACAGCGGGGTTTTTTATAATAAAAAACTTACAAAAGAATATTTCTTAGTAGATAAAGTAAGTCACAGTATTCAACAGGCTAAAACTGATATATTAAAAAACAGTGATAATTATGTTTCAGAAACTTTGTTTAAATTGGCGGGCGGAAAGTTTAAACATTCGACAGGAACATTTGAAGCAGGAAAAGAAATGTTTGAAAATTACTGCACCCAAATGAAACTTGATGATTCACAGGTGCATATTGTAGATGCAAGCGGTATTTCAAAAAACAACCTTATGGTATCTGACTTTATGACAGATTTTCTGATTATGAATAAAGTACAACTTGAGCCTATGATGGCGACATCAGGAGAAGGCACAATGGCTGACAGGTTATTATATCTAAAAGGCAACATTAAGGCTAAAACCGGAACATTAACAAATGTCAGTACAATTACAGGATATTTAGCAACACAAAATGGGCATAAATATGCTTTTTGCATAATGATTAATGATGCAAAATCTAAAAATTATGACAAAAAATTATTAGAAGATAATTTAATTAAAACCATATATCTAAAAGGTTAAAAATTTGTTATACAAGTTTTAAAACATATTTGAACGTTTTAGGGTTATGAACATGGTTCATAAATGCTTTAAAGAGTGCTTTCCTAACAGAACCGGCTTTTGGACCTAATAGATCTATTTTTTGTAATTCTTCATTCCGAATTACATCATATTTATATTTGAAAATTTTGAACGAGTTTTTTGTTTCCGGACGTTTAATCGTATTATGGAAATAATCTTTACTTGGATCTAACATTTTGTTAAATATGGCATCTTCTAATTTTTGATTTTTAGGGGCTTCAACATTTGTTCCTAAATATTTATTTGATAAATTGGTCATTGCGTACATGAATTTTTCAAGAGCAGTACCTTTTACTTCTTTAGGAATGTTTAATGAATTTTTATTAATGTGAACTGCCCAATCAGAAAGATGATGAAAATTTATACCTCCCAAAAGAAAGTGAGTCATTGAATGATATGCCAAAAATACGTTATTGAATTCTTTAGAAGGGACTAAAGTCTTTGTTCCCATAGGCAATACAGCTTCTGATGGGTTAAATACTTTCAATAAGTATTTATCTAATTTTTTTGCATCTGGCATTCTAAACTGAGTTTTTAGATCCAAGAAAGTGCGATGATTTTCTATCGGCATACCTTTATATCTAAAATGACTGTGTTTAGGATGGTCTGTATCTACATTTATTCCTTGTTTTTTGAAAATCTCATCAAATAGATAAGTCATATTATTCTCTGTTTTTGAACTATCAGTACCGTGCTTAAAGGTAAATACATCAATATCTCCTCCAAAACGTTTTTGCGGATCTGGATAATTCAAAGAAAAACCTAGCCCTTTAATAGGAACTGTTGATATGCCATTATCAGCAGATAATTTTATCAACTCTCCCAATATTTCTTCTTGTCTTATATGATAACGTTTTGCAAAAGTTTCTGTCAATTTCATATTTTCCAGTACATCATCCGGAATTTTAATCTCCGGAGTATTTTTTAAGCCATCTAATAATAAAGGGGTAACAGCACTATCGTGCCCTAAGTTATACATTCTTACCCAGTCTTCATAAGTTCTACCTTGAAATAATGAAATATCAGCTTTTTGACCGTTTAATGTACTTTTTAACAGTGATAAAAGCATTTTCGATGAAATATAATCCGGAGATTTTGAAATATTATTAAAACACACTGAATCAGCTGCAGATACTTGTTTTTGAACTACAGGTTGTTTTTTTGAGGTAAACATTATTGATTGAATATTTTGGGGTAATATTTTTATCATGGGAAACTCCTACAAAAATATAAAACCACGTAAAAATATTTTTTGCCAGTAAAATAATAAAATAAAAAGTGCGGCAAAATACCGCACCTGAATTCAATCAACAACTAAGTCTGTTTTTACTTCATCTAATGAGGATTAAATCAAGTTAAGAGCTATAGATGGAGTTTGGTTGGCTGTAGACAGCAACGATGCTGATGCTTGTTGTAAAATCTGAGCCTTAATGTATTCAGATGATTCTGCAGCTACATCCGCATCCTTGATTGTTGATAGTGACGATGTAACGTTTGAATATTGTACATCCAATGCATCTGCTGCTGAATCAAGTCTGTTTTGTATTGCACCGATATTTGTTTGGCGGGTAGTTACTTCATCCAATGCTGCATCTATTGCATTTAATGCTGTACCGTAATTTGCTCCACCAACTGTAAAATATCCTAAGAAAGTATTTTGTGCAACACCTGTTAATTCTTCTGCCGTTGATTCTGCAAATAAATTTGCATCTAATTCTAAACGACTGTTTGCGGTTGAATCTATACCAATTTGAAGATTGATTGCACCGGCTGAACCATCAAGGAGTTTAATACCATTGAACTCTGTACTTGCAGCAATTCTATCGATTTCTTCCAAACGTGCTGTAACTTCAGCCTTAATTGCATCAATAGAATCTTGACCGTAAGTACCGTTTGCGGCTTCTTCGGTTAAATCTCTTATACGTTGTAAATGGGTTACTATCAAATCGTAGTTACTTTCTGCCGTGGATAATAAGCTTGAACCTATTGCAACGTTATCCTGTGCAACACTAATTGAACTCAACTGAGTATCCATTTTTGTTGCAACAGCGTATCCTGCGGCATCATCGCCTGCGCTGTTAATCTTAAAACCTGTTGTCATACGTTCAATTGACTGATTCAGTGCTTTTGTCGCATCATCCAGGTTTCTTTGAACAATCAACGACCCAAGATTCGTATTGATAGTAAGAGCCATAATTAACTCCTTTCAAATCGGTAGTTTTAATCCTCGTGATTAATAACTAGCCAAAATTTTTTTAAATGACGATACAATCCTTAAATTACTCTTATATACTTATTATAACTCATAAATATATTTTCATGAAGTGATTAAGTGTATTTTTGTTACATTATTTAATAATTACTTGACAAGGTTTAAAATAAATAATAACTATTTCAAGCAAAAAAAAAGGATGCACAAGCATCCTAAAAATCCAACTATCACAAATCAATTTATATATTATAATGGTTTATTCCATAAAGATTCTGCAAATTTGCTTTGTGCTTGAGCATCAACTGACAAAGCAACATTGTTTGGTGTAAAAATGAATACCATTTCGCCAACTTTTTGTGCTGTACCATTTAGAGCATGAGCAGCACCGCAAACAAAATCAATTGTTCTTTGCGACTGATCTTTGTCTAAAAGGTGAAGATTTAAAACAACAGTTTTTTTATCTTTCAAATGCTTAACCATTTGACCTGCTTCGCCAAAAGAACGAGGCTCAACTATCATTACTTCATATCCTCTGTAATTTGGATGATTAACAACCTTCATTTCTCTAGAACTTTCTGTTCTTGTTGAAAAATCAGGTTTAGTAACTCTTAATGCGTTACCGTCTTCTACGTATTCATCATCACTTGCGAAATCAAAAGCATCTTCATCTTCATCTCTAGTTAATCCTTGAGTTAAAAAATCAACTATCCCGCTTAATTTTTCAGTTATTGTCATCTTTCCTCCGATTATTTAAATAATATTCTTCCTAAACGTATCATAGTAGCTCCGTTGGCTACAGCTCTCAGATAATCATCGCTCATTCCCATTGATAATTCCTGCAGATTCAAATTATACTTCTTGTTTAATTCTGTTTTGATTTGTAAAGCCTCATTAAATACTCTGTCGAGTTCGTCATCTGACGCCCCTAAAGGTGCCATACACATAAACCCGTTAACTGCAAGATTCTCCAGATTTAAGATTTCTTCAAAATTATCATAAAGCTCTCTCTTACTAAATCCAAACTTCTGGACCTCTTCTGAAATGTTTATTTCTAACAAGACTTTTTGAATCTTATTCAATCTTCCGGCTGCCTCTGATATAACTTTTGCAAGTTTTAAAGAGTCAACTGATTGAATATAATCAAAATACTTTACAACTTTTTCTGCTTTATTAGTTTGTAAATGTCCGATAAAGTGAAATCTGGAGTTTTTACGAATCTCCTCCGGCAAACTGCAGATTTTTTCAATTGCATCATTTGCCCTTGATTCTCCAAAATCTCTTAAACCGGCATCATAAGCAGCTAATATTGCTTCCAGACCGTAGTATTTTGTTACAGCAATTATATTTGGTGTATAAGGTACGATTGTTTTTTTTACACGTAGAAGATTCTCTTTAACACAAGATACAGTCATACTAATCTCCTCTACATTTTAAAATTATATCTTATCGGTCATGATAAGACAAATATTCAATTGTAAAAGTTTTTCCTCCTTTCTTGGATTCCTGAAACCCATGATTCACATGCGATTCAGCATGTTTTTGAATGTTAAGTTTTATTAATATTTGTTATTTTGTTAAGTTCTTGACATGATTTCTTTGAGTTTTGTCATGCTAATGGCATGCCTTTATTCAAAAAATTATTGACCAAGATATGCAAGCGTTTCAAGAATTGAACTTGCTGTTGAGAATACACGTGAATTAACCTGTATTGCACGCTGAGCAATAATCATGTTTGATAACTCTGTAGCCATATCAACGTTTGAGCCTTCCAGGCCGCCTGTTTTGATAGAACCAAAACCGTTAGCATTAGACATACCATAAGCAAATTCACCTGCGTTAGGCCCTATTGACCACATATTGTCTGTTTCTGCAACAAGACCTGAATCATTGATTACGGTACCCATTTCTATAACCATATTTGCCGGTATAAAATCAGTACCGCTCATATCTAAATCTGAATTAGCAAGACCGGATGCCGTGATAACTACTTTATCTGCAGTTGTATATTGCCATAAAGCACGTCCGTTATCATCAAATGTTACAGTTAATTCAGAACCGTCATTGTATTTAGCTGTTAAAACACCTGATTCTGATACTGACCAATCAATTCTTTTTATTGCATCTGCACTGTTATATGAATTACTGATAACTGCAGACTGGTTCATATCTTCACTGTAGAATAATGTTTGACCGTCTGTTGCCGCATCAATTGCATCAACAAGACCTGTTTCTGACAAGAAGTTTGATGTTTGACCATCATTTGCAACAGATATATCTTCTCCGGAATTATTTTCCAATTGTAATCCGCCGTCAATTACGGAAAATTGAATATCAGGATATCCTTGAGAATTGAAAGAGTTATTAATACTGTTTACAAAATCTTCTAAAGTACTATTCAAATCCCCTTCGCCTACCGTATAAGAAACTTGTGCTTGAACGTTTCTGACACTTATGTTGCCGGTTGTAGGGAATGTTTCACTATCAAGCTTTATATAAGTTCCGTCAGTTCCTTTATAATATACATCGGTAGGAGAAACTTCTCCGAATAATTCAGTCATATTATTTCTGTCTTCGGTTGTTAAAGCTGCCATATCCATTCTATTATATGTAACAGCACCACCGCCGCCCCCAGGGTTGTAGGTATATTCCTGTCCTGGATTTACTTCTGTAAAGTCGGCTGCAGCACAGCTTTGAGAGGTTCCTCCTACATTTAATATAAATGTTCCGGGACTAACACCTTGAGCAAGAGCGTTTAAATCATTAACTGTTTTTTCTGCCAGTTCATCTTGCGGAGTACCTGATAATGCAACATTTAAAATAGAAGGAACTCTAACAGTTACATCAGAAGAGCGAGCAGAATATTCGTTTGTTGTACCAACAACTTTATAACCTGCTGCAGTAACAAGGTTTCCGGCAGAGTCAAGAGTAAAGTGACCGTCCCTTGTTAAATACTGTGTTCCGCTGCCGTCTTGTACAACGAAATAGCCGTTACCTGAAATCATTAAATCAGAATTATAACCTGTTTGAAGGAAAGAGCCGGAACTAAAGTCCCTTGAAATTGAGGCAACTTGAGTACCTAAACCGATTTGTCTAGGGTTTGTACCACCGCCGTTTCTCGTTGCGGCAGAACCTGATGACAACGTATTTGAAAATAATGTTGAAAAAGTAACATTTGCAGATTTAAATGCAGTTGTGTTGATGTTTGCAACGTTGTTTGCAATTACATCAATCTGTGTTTGCCCCGCATCTAATCCGGTTTTTGATGTGTAAAGTGCCTGACTCATTTCTCTCTCCTCTAATTTATATTGTCTAGTATTATGTTATATTCTGATTAATTATTATGTATTATCTGTTTTATTATTTTCTTCTGTGCTTCCAGCGGCTGTATTTGTATCATCAGATGGTGTTTCTGTAGTTTCTCCGCCTGTTGCAGTTCCCGGTTCACGAACATTTTGAACATAAGCAATTGAATAGTATTTACCGTTAACCATAATTTTACCTTCTCCGCCGTCAAATGTTGCTTCGGTTACTGTTCCGCTAATAATTTCATCCGGTTTTTCAGGATCAGGTATAATATCAACTTCCTTGCCAATAAGTGATAATGTTTGGCTTATACCGCTGTTTTGTGCAACGCCGTTGATTAACGAATTCATTGATTCTGTCAAATCTTGTAAACCTTCATTCATTTGGGTCATTTGTTCCAATGATGAATATTGAGCCAATTGTGACAACCATTCCTGGTTTTCCATCGGCTGAGTAGGGTCCTGGTTTTTCATCTGTTGCAGCATAAGGTTTAGAAACATATCTTTGTCACTTGTTTCTGTTGTTGTTTGTGTTGCCGCATTAGATGTATTCCAGGTTGTCTGGTTTTCCATAGATTGTATTTCGTTGTATACGTTTGAAACTGTCATTTTATCTTCCCCTATCCGATTTATTCTTTATCCGCTTCTTCCTGAGAATTTAAAAACATTTCTTCAAATTTATTATCATCTTTGTTTTGGTGTTTTTGTTGATCTCCCGGATTTTGTTTATTAGAATCTGAATTTTCCTGCTCTGTATAATCCATTTGAGCATTATTTTCAGAGTGCGATACTTTTACTGACATGTCGTTAACGTGAACTCCTTGTGCGGATAAAGTATCTTTTAATTGTGTAATACTTGAATCAAGTAAATCCTTTACTTGTTGTGATGCTACGGATAATTCCGCAATCATACCATCTCCTGAATTTGTAAGCTGTATTTGAACTTTGCCTAATGATTCAGGATTCAATACCATTGTGAGTTTTGTATTATTTGTACTGTTCAGTGCCTGCAGTTTAGAATGAATTTGTGCAATAATATCATCTTTTGAGATATTACCATTCTGGAAATTTTGAGGCATTGTCTGCTCAGTATTAGATGAAGATGTAACGCTATTCATTGATGAAATTTTGCCTGATGTATCTGATACAATATGGGTATTGTTTTTTGTATGAGCTGTATTCACATCAATGTCTGCATCCATTGCATTATCAAAACTTGTATCGTGATTGTTTGATGACTTCTCATCTTGTTTCATATTTTCTTTTTTATCAGAATGCCCTGTAGTATTCTGCTCGGATGTTGTACTTTCTTCTGAAACATTTGTTTCAACATCATTAATCGTAGTATCTGTTTCTTCTGTGTCAACAACATCATTAGAATTGTTTAATTCTTCTAAATCTGTATTATCGCTATTTGCAATTAAATCTTCTGTTATTTCTGTAACATCTTCTGTTATAGTATTATCGACTTTGGTATTTTCAATATTTGTAGAAATTTCTGTTTCGGTATTAGTATTTTGTTTGTTATTATTTTCAGAATCTTCAAAAGATGTTTTGTCTATAACATATTTCACTGCTTGTTCCGTAGAATCCATCAAAGTTTCGTTATTTGAATTATTACTTGTATTTGTTGAAGTATTATCGGAAAATTCTTCAATAGTAATATTTAATTCATCAATCATTTCTTGAGAGATTAAATCTTTACTATTGTTTGCTGTAGTTTGAGTATCGTTATCAAATGCTAAATCTTTAGAAACGGATACATTGACAGTATCAGTATCTGTTGTTTGGTTTGGTTGAATAAGTTGATTATCCGCATTAGATTGACTATCTGTTAATACTGATTGAACAGCTGCATTTGTATCAATATTACTATTATTTTTTATACTTGTTTTATTATTGGAGATTTCATCAGAAGAACTATCAGTATCGTTTGAAATATTTATTAAATCATCTTCTAAAACAGCAGAGTCAACATCTTTATTTTCAGTATCATTTGAAACAATATCCGAAACATTTTCTGTAATGTTATTTTCTTCCTCAAGAGTATCTAATGCAGAGCTTAAATATGTATATTTAGATACAACATCAGAAACATCTGAAGTTATATTATTCACTTCCAAATCATTATCAGATTTTGTTTCATCAGAATTTAGATTATCGGTGTCATTTGTAATTTCTTGACTTTCTGTATCTGATACTTCCTGTGTATCATCAGTATATTCCTTCGTTTGCAGGGAATCATTGCTTTCTGCAGCTTTTTCTGAAGAATTTGTTGTTGAATCAGTAATACTGTTATTGTTTTCGTTAGAATTATTTATACTTTCTTGAGTAGTTGTATTTTGTGTATTATCTGATTGTTGTTCATATTTATTGCTTGTTTGATTTAAATTTGTTGTATTTGTGTTGTTTGTTGTTGAAGTTGTATTTTTTTCTGCGGAGTATGAGTTACTTGAATTTGAATTCAAACTTGCTTTAGTAGTATTAAATTTAGTTGTTTGATTATCATAAGCTTTTGTTGCCGTATCAAGAGCAGATGCAAACTGATTAGCAGATGAATCTGCATAGCTGCTGCTGTTTGACTGAGCTATGAGATTTAATAATGAATCTGTATTTGTTGTAACTTGTTGTGCCATCTAACTAACCTTGTATCTAGTTGTAACTATATCATCTATTTCTTTTGCCGCTTTTACTTCAAATTCTTTGTAGTAAGCTTTTTCCTGTTTTTCTTTAAGTTTTTCAAGAACTTTAACTTTTTTATATGCTTCTTGAACTTCCAACTGTTTCGCTTTTAAGATTAACCTTGTATTTTGAATTACACGTAATTGTTTTTTTACTTCATTACCAAGTTTCATAAGGTAACCGTTGCTGCTTGAAATGGTTGTTACATCCAAGAGCGATTCATTACATATACTTTCTAAAGAGGTTAAAGCTTGTGCTTCTTGAGAGTGGATAAATTCCAGTTCTTCGATTTGGCTATTCAATTTTTTAACAATACTTGCCATTTCCTGCTGTTTTTGTTCCAGTTCCTTCTGTCTCATATCGAGTACAGCTTGCAGGCGAAAAGCGAATTTCTTCAAATTTTAACCTCTCTCCGGTAATATAATGCATCACCATAGTTAATTTAACTCATTTTATGAGTCTGCTACATCATACGCACGGTGGATATTTCTTCAAAATAGTTAAAGCTGTTTTTGATAGCAATTATTCTTCTAAAATTGGTTGTAAAATTTTATGGATTAAATTTTTTAAATATCAAAGAAGTATTAATCCCGCCAAATGCAAAATTGTTACTCATTATATATTCTGTATCAATTTTTCTTCCGGAATCTACGATATAATCCAGCTCTCCGCATTCAGGGTCAATGTTTTTCAGATTAAGATTTGGAGAGAACCAGTTATTATTCATCATCTCTATTGAAAGTATCGCCTCAATAGCTCCGCATGCACCAAGGGTATGTCCTGTATAGCTTTTTATAGTACTAATAGGAATTTGCCGTTTAAAAGCTCCTTCTGTTGCGTTTGTTTCTGCAATATCGCCGTTTTTTGTTCCTGTACCGTGTGCATTTACATATCCTATATCTTTAGATGAAATATTTGCATTTTCTATTGCTTTTTCCATCACAATTTGCATTGTTTCAGAATTAGGACTTGTAATATGGTTCCCGTCTGTATTAGTTGCAAAACCTGCAATTTCTGCATAAATTTTTGCGCCTCGATTTTTTGCATGTTCATATTCTTCAAGAATTAATGTTCCTGCACCTTCTCCTATGACAAGTCCGTCACGGTCTTTGTCAAAAGGTGACGGCGTTAAGTCAGGTGTATCATTTTTCTGGCTTGTTGCATAAAGGGTATCAAAAACTCCGATGTGAGAAGCGCATAATTCTTCTGCACCTCCTACAATCATGATATCTTGGAATCCGTATTTTATAGATTCATATCCCATCCCGATACTTAAAGATCCGGATGTACAAGCCGTTGAAGAGGTCAAAAAACGACCTTTTGTCTTGAAATAAAGAGATATATTTACACCGGCAGTATGTGACATTAGTTTTATGTACGAGCCGGAATTCAAGCCTTTAAGTTCTTTTCCGTATTCAACCGCATAAAAGTCTTTTATTGTCGCCATTGAACCGCTTGAAGAACCATAAGCAACACCTGTTTGTCCGTTAGAGATGATTTCATCTCCGAGTAATCCGGCATCTTTTAGTGCTTCTTCTGTTGCTGCAACTGCCAGTATTGCTACCGGCCCCATTGTGCGCGTAACTTTTCTTGTGAAATGTTCAGGAATTTGAAACCCGTTTACTTTTGTGACAAGTCTTGTGTGCATGTTTTTAATTTCATCAAGGACATCCCAGGTTTCTACACAGTTTTTATACGTTTTAAGTCTTTCAAAGGCAGAATTTACACTGCATCCTAATGGACTTGCAAGACTCATGCCTGTAACAACAACCCGCCTCATTAAGCTATCCCTCCGTTAACAGAAATAACTTGCCCTGTAATATATGATGCACTTTCACTCATCAAAAAGTTAATTACTGCCGCAACTTCTTCCGGTTTTCCGAAACGTTTCATCGGTATCATATTTATAACCTGTTCTTTAGGTAAATCAATTGTCATATCAGATTCAATAACTCCCGGAGCAACACAATTTACTGTTATTCCACGTTTGGCAACTTCAAGGCTCAAAGCTTTAACCGCACCTATAATACCGGCTTTTGAAGCACTGTAATTCATTTGCCCCCTGTTGCCGGTTATTCCTGAAACAGAAGATAAAGCAATAATTCTGTTTTTCTTTTTACTTTGAATAATTGGCATGATAAGCGGTTTTATAACATTGTAAAAACCGTTGAGATTCGTATTTATTACATCGTCCCACTCATTATCTTCCATTGCGGGAAGTACGTTGTCTTTTGCAATTCCTGCATTAAGAACAATGCCATAATATACTCCGTTTTTTTCAATATCGTCAAGTAAAACTTTTTTTGTTTCTTCTCTGTTTGAAATATCAAATTGCAATATACGGGAATTTTGTCCGATTTCTTTTTGAACTTCTTTGGCTTTATCAATATTTTTATTGCAATGGAGTACTATATTATAACCATTTTGTGCAAGAAGGATTGCGGCAGCTTTTCCGATACCTCTGCTTGAACCTGTTATTAAAACTTCTTTTTTATTCCCGTCCATTTTCTATCAACCCTTTCGCATTATCATCTTGATAAACGTTTAAAGTAGCACTTGCACATTCTTCTCTTTTACTGTTATATATAAAACATTCAAAAGATACAATTCCGTTGTTATCAAATATTTCAACAGCTTTTATTGTATATGTTTCATCAAGATGAAAATAATCTATCGCATTGTTAAATAGTCTTGTACCTAAAAGAAAACCGATTTTAGGTTCTTCATTGTTTTTATAAAAAGAATATGCGGCAATGGTTTGAGCCATAAACTCTATTCCGGCAAGTGAAGAAACTCCGTTGATATTTTTATCAAAAAATATCATATTATCTTTGATTGTAACCTCTCCTATAACATATTTATTTTCAAGGTTTATTTCAACCACTTTGTCAATTAAAACCATGGGTTTATCGTGAGGAAGGATTTGTTCGAGAGTTCTATTCATTTTCTCCTCCAAGTATCATTATTGCGTTTGCACCGCCGAAACCAAATGCGTTTGTCATACAAATATTTGTTTTTTCAGGAGGACTTGTAAGATTTAACGGTGGAATTTTGTCATCATATTCACTGTCATATATATGCGGATAATATCCGCCGTGTTCTATTAACGCACAGCATAATGCTGTTTCGACACTACCGGCAGCACCGAGACAATGTCCTGTCAAAGGTTTTGTTGAAGAAACGTAAGTATTTTTGAAAAAATGATATACTGCATTTCCTTCAGATAAATCATTTGCTATAGTACCTGTACCGTGAAGATTTATATAATCAACATCTTCTGGTTTTATTCCTGCATTTTTAAGAGCAATTTCTATCGCTCGTATTCCTTCTTTTCCTTCAGGATCTGGGGTTGTCGAATGATAAGTATCTGTTGTTTCACCAATCCCCAATATATTTATGCCTTTTGTATCTTTTTCTACCGTAAATATTGCGGCACCTTCTCCTATATTTATCCCTGAACGGTTTTTACTGAAAGGGTTAGTTTTTTTGTCCGATAAAACTTCAAGTGAAGTAAATCCGAACAGAGGAACTTTTGATAAGGTATCACTCCCTGCAACAATTACTGCATCAGAAAAACCGCTTTTTATAAGGTTATCAGCTATTGCAAAAGCTTTTATTCCTGATGTACAAGCTGTAGAAACTCCGGCTGTATAACCTTTTAATCCGATGTATTCTTTTAAAAACATTGCAGGGTTTCCTATTTCGGAATGAGTTTTGTTTCCTGTAATCTCGTATTCGTCAACTCCTGTATTTGTTGTAGCAACAACAAGACCAACACGAGTTTTTCCGTATTTTTTTATTAAAGAATTTATATATTCTTTTAAAGGTAAATAACATTCAAGTAAAATTCGGTTGCATTTCAAGTCATAATCAGGATTTTCAATTTTTATACCGTTATCCTTTACTTCGCCGACACAGAGAGTCTTACCTTTGATAATATCTTGACGAAATGAAAATTTATCGCATACTCCTTTTATTGCATTTTCATAAACTTCGTTGATATTGCGCCCTATATTACAAATGCAGTTGTATTTTGTGATACTTGTATTCATAACCTCTCTTTTGTAATATCATAATAGCATGAAAAATTTTAATATTGAAAATTTTTGCATTATTGAACCTGATGAAGCTGACGTTTCGTTTCTTCCAATGTTGGTAAGGCGGAAACTAAGTCAAATTGATAAAATGGTTTTTTCAATTTTAAATAAACTTTATAATGAAACTATTGATAACATTATTTTTTCATCACAATATGGAGAATTTGACAGACTAAATGAGATTATATCTCAGTATCAGACAGATAATATGGTATCTCCGATAAAATTTTCGGCATCTGTTCACAATTATTCCCCTGCAGCCTTTTCTCAGATGAAAAAGATTACAAATGCTTATAATGCAATTTCTGCAGGGAATGAATCTTTGGAAACAGGAATTTGCACAGCAATAATACAACCGGATACAAAAACTTGTCTTTGTTATGCTGATGATATAGGGATAGGGCTTGTTATTGATACTAAAAAAACAGGATATGAATTTATTCAAAAAGAAACAAATTCTGAGAATTTGGAAGAATTTATGAAATTTATAAATGGTGAAAAAGATATCTGGATTAATGCATTAGGGGAGTTAAGAAGATTATGATAAAGTTAATCCGTTCGGCTCTGGTTATATTCTGTTTTGCATTTTTTGGCATAGGAGCATTAATTATCAGTTTTATTATATTTCCTTTGATAAAATTATTTGTACCGGTTAAACGTCAAAAAGATTGTTTTGCATTTGTAATAAGAAAGTCGTGGCGTTTTTTTATATGGATGATAGAATCACTGTATATTGTTAAAATCAATATTTCAGATAAAGAAAAACTGCAATCTATTCATAATAAAGTGATTGTTTCAACCCATCCCAGCTTTATTGATATTATTATGTTAATAGGATTAATTCCTAAATCCGTATGCTTTGCCAAAAAAGAATTGATGCATAACATTTGGATGAAAAACATTATTAAAAATATCTATATCTCAAACGGTCTGGAACTTGAAGAAATGAAAGCAGTTACAAAAGAATATCTTGATAACGGTTATAACGTAATAATTTTTCCTATGGGTAAGCGTCATAAAAGAGATGAATATCCAAAAATTAGAAAAGGTGCGGCTGTTGTAGCTCTAAATGCGAATAAAAATATCGTTCCGATTCGAATGTACACTGACTATGATTTTTTACAAATAGGACAATCTGTATGTGATGCAGGAGATAAAATCATAAATTATTATATTGAACCTATGGAAGAAATTAATATTCAGGATTACGTTACGGATGATGAAATTGAAACCAAAAAGAATATAACAACCTCTGTTGCAAACGCACTCTATAATGAGTTGAATTAATGATTTTTTTGTTGTATAACCTAATTATGGAATTAAAAGAAGAAATAAAAGATTTAATTATTCAATCTTTAGCGTTAGAAGATATTACACCGGATGATATTAAAGACGATGAACCGTTATTTAATGAAGGGCTTGGTCTTGATTCTATTGATGCTTTAGAAATTGGTATGGCATTACAGAAAAAATATAATCTGGAAATAGGTTCTGATAAAGAAGAAAATTCCAAATATTTTTATTCAATAAATACATTAGCAGATTTTGTGGAGTCAAAAATAAATGCCTGAATTAACTTCTGATGATATATTTCAAATATTAAAAGGGATACTTGTAGACGATTTTGAAGTAGTACCTGAAAATGTTGTATACGATGCAAACTTGTTTGAAGATTTGGATTTAGACAGCGTTGATGCGGTTGATTTGGCTGTAAGACTTCAACAATATACTCATAAAAAAATATCACCTGAAAATTTCAAACAAATAAAAACTATTGGTGATGTTGTTCAAGCTATTGAAAATTTATTACAAGAGTAAACTTGAAAATGAAAAAATTGAAATCACTAGTACCTATAGTTTTTACTCTGGCTATTATTGGGTGTTTTTATTATACAAGGCAGGCATCTCTTAAACTTTATCCTGTATTAATGAATTTTGTTTTTTTCATGATATTTTTTATTTCCAGCTTTCAGGAAGAAACCGTTATACAAAAAATTGCACAAAAGCTGGATGGAGATTTAACGGAAGAAATAACCGCTTATACAAGAAACCTTACATATATCTGGGCGGTTATAACTTTTATTAATTTATTAATATCGTTTTTGACGTTGTTTATGTCTAATAGAATCTGGGCATTATATAACGGTATGATTTCTTATTTTATAATAGGGTTAACGTTTGCAATTGAGTATCCTATAAGGTGCTGGTATAAAAGAAAGGTTGGGTTTAAGTGTTAGATAATAATGATTCAATTTTTCTTGTACATAACGGTAAAAATATAACCTGCAAGGAATTTAAACAAACAGTAAAAAAGCAAATTACTTATATAAAAACTCTTACTCCTGCAGAAGTTGTTTTATCAGGAGATGACACTTATACATTACTTGTGAATCTTTTCAGCTGTATTTATTTAAAAATTCCAACGGTTTTGATTGGAGATAAAACACGTCTGCAATATGTCGATGGAATTTATATTGATAAAGTTGTCAATTCAACAGAAGAATCAGAGATTGGCGGACTTGATTTAGAATATACAATCAGTTTTTTAACTTCAGGATCAACAGGTGCTCCTAAAAAAATCAATATTTCTTTAAGGAATCTGATTGCAGAAGCGGAAGATATGATAGAAGCTATTGATTTTTCAAAAGCTGCACAATTTATTACAACAACAACGCTTGCACATCATTACGGTTGTACGGTTTGTTTATTTGTTCCTATGTTATTAAATATTCCGATTAATACAAAACGTATTTTATATCCTGAAGAAATAATAATGGAGAATACAGCACTTATTTCCTCTCCGTCATTTTTAAGTAAACTTGTTAAATATTCTGTCCTGCCTCCTAATATGCCTTTGGTTATAACATCTGCAGGAGCAAAACTGGAAGTTAACGTATTTGATTATTGGGATAAATATACAAGGATAGTTGATATGTACGGATGTACCGAGACCGGAGTTCTGGCTTATAAAGATACTCCAAATCAAAATATGAAACTTCTAAAACGGGTAAAGATTAATAATAACATTGTAAAATGTCCGTATATGACATCAGAAGAATTTCAATTATCAGATTCTATAGAGATATTACCTGACGGAATAAGAGTTTTGGGCCGCAGCGACAGAATTGTAAAAATTCAGGAAGAAAGAATTTCTCTTGCTGAAATAGAAAAATATATAAACGAAATTGATGATATAGAACAATCGTACTGTTTAAAAATAGGTGAAAAACTTGCTGCTGTTGTGATATTAACAGATGACGGTAAAAATAAATTAATTAAAGACGGGTTATTTGATTTTATAAAAAATTTAAAATCGTTACTAAAAGAAAAAACAAGAATTGTCCCTCAAAAATGGAAATTTTTGGATGAATTTCCGCAAAATTCTCTCGGGAAAACGGATAATGATTATATTAAATCTTTATTTAATATAAATCTTACACTTCCGCTTGTAAAAAAACGGGATGAAAATCAACTGGAACTTGTATTTTTAAAAGACAGTAATTTTTTCAAAGGTCATTTTACAAATTATCCGATTGTACCGGGGGTTGTTCAATTGTATTTTGCAAGTTTTTATATAAACGAATTATTCGGGTTAAAATTAGATATGGGGCAGTTAAAGAAAATTAAGTTTTCAAATCTTATGTTTCCGGACAAAAGTGTTGATTTGATATTTACTGATAAAAACGACAGTATTTTGTATAAATACCAAAAAGGTGATAAAGTATATTCAAGCGGACAGTTTCCTAAGAGAAATATTTTTTTAGAGGGTAATAAATGATAAAAACGACAACATATTTAGACGTACAATTTTATGATTTGGATCCGATGAATATTGTCTGGCATGGGAATTATATCAAGTATCTTGAGCAAGCAAGATGCGAAATGCTTGCAAAAATCGGATACTCGTACACTGATATGTATAATGACGGAGTTATGTATCCGATTGCGAAAATGGAATTTAAATATATCAAACCTTCAAAATTCGGGGACAAACTTAAAATTGTTTGCGAACTAACGGATATTGAACCGTCATTAAATATTAATTATACAATATATGATTCAAAAACAAATGAAAAACTTTTTAAAGCAAAATCAATGCAGATATGTGTAGACAAACATTCTATGGAAAGCATATATGAAGCACCTGTGAGAATGAAGGAGAAAGTTAAAGAGTATGAAAAATCTATGGAAAATATTAATTGTATATCTGATAACGTCTAGTTGTGTGATGGCATCAGATGTTTTTAATCATCCCTCATCCGCAAAAAATATTATGGCATCAATTCCTGATTTCGGGAATGTTCATTGTGCTTTTACGCAGACAAAAACTATTCCGAATTCCCCTGCGGTATTAAAATCCGGCGGTGATTTTGTTTTTGATAAAAATAAAGGGGTAGTATTTTATACAAAATATCCTGTAAAAATGACGACAGCATATACTAAAAATGAACAGGTAAATAAAATTATCAACGATGTCATAAACAAAAAATATGCTTCACTGGAAAAGAATTTTAATTTTTATTTTGTAAATAATTCTGTTTGGGAATTGGGACTTGTTCCTAAAAACCCTCAGATGAAACGTTATGTAAAAAGCCTCTATATTTCAGGCAAAACAGATATCCACACAATAGAAATTCGAAACGTTGACGGAACTGTCACAAGAATAAATTTTAAGGTAGGTTGATGAAAAGAATTTATTTATTATTAATTGTTTTTTTTATTGGTTTATTTATTTCTGTTCTGCATAAACCAACCGTTGAAACAGATATTTTAAAAGCTGTTTTGAAACCTAATGCACAATCAGAGATTTTGCTTGATATTAACAGACATTCAAATTCCGATATCAATGTTATTTTTGAATCAGATACTTCCGATAATTTAAAAAAACAGTCTGACAGTTTTATAAAAGAAATAAAAGAAAATAACCTTGGAGATATAATATCTTCCGATAATGCGGAATACTTATCGCTTTTGAATAAGCATCCCAAGGTATTTTTAACATATAAAACCAGAAATTTGCTTTTAAACAAAGAATATGAAAAAGTTGCTCAAAACAGTATGAATCTTTTATACAATCCGATAGGCATACCTCTTGTTTCTGTGGACAAAGATCCATATCTTTTTGTGACCGATTACGTTACATCAAACTTTCACGGATATGTATTTGATAGTGACAAATTTTATTCCATACTGAAAATTCGTCCGCACGATACAGGAAAAATAATTTCTTTATCAAAAAATTATGATGCATATTTGTCCGGCACACCTGTTCATTCTTATAAAACGGCTCAAAAATCAAATTTTCAAATAAACTTATTCTGTTTTATTGCAACGATTTTTGTTATTTGGCTTTGCCATTATGTATTTAATTCTTATAAAATATTCTTTCCGATAATGCTCAGTATATTATTTGGTTTCGCATCAGGGTATATTGTAACAACTCTTACCTTTCACACTCTGCATGTCCTGACAATGGTATTTGCAACAACATTAATCGGTATTGGAATAGATTATTCGATACATTATTATTCACATAAAACGCATGACAAACTGTTTTACAAAAACCTGTCATCTGCAATGCTTACAACAGTTATTGCATTTTTACTCCTGTTAATCCCTAATATCCCATTGTTAAATCAGATATCAATATACACAATCGGGGGGCTTATAGGGGTTTACCTTTTTGTTATAACAGTATTTCCTTATCTACCGTTTGAATCAGGTAGGGTTCGAGAAAATATACCGTTATTTAAAATCGATAAGAAAAAGTTTTATATAGTTGTTTTTTCAATTATAATGCTTGGCAGTTTTTTCCTGAAAACGGATGACAGTATAAAAAATCTTTATAAACCTGATAAAACTTTATTCAAGGCGGAACAAATCAACCAAAGACTTACAAACCCTCAAAATAAAGATGTAAGTTTTATTGTTGTTAATTCCTTAGTAGAAGAAGAACAGGTAACAGACATTCTAAATAAATATAATGTTGAATATTTATGCCGGACAAAGTTTGTACCGTCTTCTGTCAGACAAAAAGAAAACATACGTCTGGTTAATGATTTATACAGGAATAATTTAAACAGCTATGCGGCATTTTTGACACCTTCGCAAAAACAAAATCTAATAACACAAAATAATTCAATAATCGAATGTTTTGTTCTGAAATCGTTTTATCTTGAAAGTAACAAATCGTTTATTATTGCCTATAACCTCAAAAAAGATATACTGAATAGCTTAAAGGATATTCAAATAGTTAATATTCAAAAAGATGTATCCCAAACTCTTTTCCAGTGCAGAAAGAATATTGAACCGATAATTCCGTTGTTGTTTGCTGCATTATTGGGATTTTTGTATCTGTTGTACAAAAGATCGGCATTTAAAATACTTATTCCCCCTCTGTTAGGGGTTTTAATAAGTATTTCCGTATCGCAGTTATTCGGGATAAGCATAAATATTTTTACTATCCTCACAATATTTTTAATAATCGGATTTACGATTGATTATTCTATCTTCAAATCCAATGGCGGCAGGCAGTCAGATATAGCAGTATTTGCAGCATGTTTATCAACCGTATTTTCATTTTTCTTACTGTCTTTCACAAGCTTTAAACTTATAAGTTCGCTAGGAATACTGTTATCTGTCGGGATTGCGGCTTCGTATATTTCAAGCTGTGTATTATTAGATGATACGGAAAAAATATAATCACCAAGTTTAAAACTTACAGAATCTGAAAGTCCTGATTTATATCTTGCTTCATAATCTGTCCAGAGCTGGTAAAACTCAATTTTTGATAATTCTTTTGTGATGTTGTAATGTTCAAGGATAGATTTAAAATCCCGTTTTTTCATAAATTCAATATCAACACCTATGGTATCTTTTGAAAACCCGACAAGTACAATATCTTTTGAATGTGAAATACTAAAATTGATGCCGCTATTAATATAAGGTTTTCCTTTTTTATCAATTTTGATATCGTAGCTATTTATATCGTAGAAATGTTTTAAACCATAATCCAGTAAACATCTTCCTGATGCATGCTGAATAAGCTTTTTTTCATTTTTTATTTCTTTCTGTGCAAACCTTCTGACTATTTCAGGTTTTATATTGTTAATACGAGTATAGATTAATTTCATGCTAAAATTTTAGCATGAAGAAAAAATGGTATCAGATAAAAGAATATTCTGCCGGAACAAAACGACTTTTATTTACCTGGCATGTTTATAAGTTATTCGGGCGTAAACCTGTTGAATGGATTGCACGGATTATCGGGTTTGTAACTTTAATACTGCACTCAGATATAAGAAAATATTCAAGGATTTATTTTGATACCCTCTATAAATATACAGGAAATAAACAGTATAAACCTTGTTTTGCGAATTATTTCAGACACACACAGTCTTACGCATTATCACTTGTTGATAAAATGGAAGTGTATGCAGATACAAAAGATTTTCATCTTACATTTGATGATTATGAACTCAAACAGGATTTATCAAAAGGCGGTGTATTTTTTATTATAACTCATACCGGGAATATTGAGCTTTTAAGAAACTTCATGAAAGATAAAGACCATAAAAAAACAAATATTTTTATGCAAAAATCACACTGTGAAAAGTTTAATAATTTTATAAATTCTCTCTCTCAAACTTCTGATATAACAGTATATCCTGTTGAAGAAATCGGTATTGAAACGGCTCTAAATATAAAAACAAAGCTTGAAAACGGAGAGATTGTTTTGATGGCAGGAGATAGGCTGTCCGCACAAAATGATAATAAATGTTATGAAACAAAACTTTTAGGGCGAAAAGTTAGTCTTCCTTTAGGTACGTTAAAATTTGCGCTTATGATGGAAGCACCGATTTATCTTCTGGCATGTTTGAAAAACGATGACGGAACATTCAAAATTGAGAGTGAAAAATTTAAAAGAGATAATTCAAGAAGTGATAACCTAAATAATCTCCAAAAACAATTTGCCAATTTCCTGGAAAGGATAACTCTTTTTAAACCGTATCAGTTTTATAATTTTTATGACTTTTTTGAATAATTATTTTTTTATCAATTCATCAAAATATAATAATTGGTTATTCATTTTAATAAACCATTCTTGCCCTTTAGGATTTCCTGATTTTGATTGTTGAGATTGAATATATTTTTCTAAATCTTTAGTTTTTTGTTGTTGTTTATAGTAATTATAAGACTTTTCAAAAGAAATTCTACGATTTGCCCAATAATTATTTGCATAAATATATCTTTTTATATTTCTACCATATTCTTCATTAGTATTTAAAATTTTGGCATTAACAAAATAATTAGGAGCAATTTGCATCCAATAGTTCATATATTCACGATTATCTGCTTTAGGATACTCTAATTTTTTTCTTTTAAAAGTGATTTTTTTCTTTTTACCGTAAGATTTTATAGTTAATGTTATATTAGAATTCTCTTCTCCAAATAAAAGAGTTATAATTTCATTAGGTGTGTAGTTTTTTATATTTTTATCATTAATTTTATATAATTGGCTGCCAGGCATAATTCCGGCTTCACTTGCAGGCGTATTATCTAAAACATCAATAATAAAAGTTTTATTATGGTCATTTAAAATTCTAATTCCTGTTTCAGCATTTCCAGCTGCAAATGCTAAAGATACATTTAAGAATAGAGCACATAATAAAATCGAAAACTTTTTCATAATAATATCTCCATTATATAAAAATTTGTCATATTAATTTTTTATCATAAAATTATTAGTATATGAAGAGATTTACACTGGCTGTATTAATAGTTCTTTATTTAGGGCTTGGAGCGTTTGCTGCTGACCCTTGTTCTAAAATGCCGTCTGCTTCAAACATGAACAAAATATCTCTGGAAGATGCCATGAATTTGGCACTTGAAGGGAATATTGAACTTCAGGAGCAGAGAAAAAATTTAGGTATCTCGCAAAATGATGTTAAACGTGCAAATGCTTTAAGAAACCCGCAATTTCAATCAAACCTCCTGATGGGACCTATTGCAAGAGGGAATTCCAGTCAGGTAGGAATTACATTACCTGTTGAAATAACAAAACGCGGTGCAAGAAAAAAGGCGGCTCAGGCTGAACTTTCGTATACCCAAAATAAAATTAAAGATTACGAATTCAAACTAAAACTCAGAGTAAGAACGTCATATTTCAACCTGCTTGTAGAAAAATCGGAATTAAGAATATTGTTAGAACGCAAAGAACTTCTGGAGGAACTTTTGGAAATCGCTAAAAAACAGCCAAAAGACTCTCCGAACTATGAAATTGATATTCTTCAAGCAGATATGAAGCTAAAAAAACAACTGGTTAAAATTAACCAGTCAAAAGCGGATATCAGAACCGCACAGTATAACTTTAATAAAGTACTGAATCTTGCAAACAATCCGACTTTATATGATGCAAAAGAAGATTCCGTTTTTAACAAGGCATTTTTTACTCAACTGGAACTTCCGGATTATAATGAGCTTGAATCGGTTGCATTTAAAAATCGATACGATATAAAAATGGCGGAAGACAAAGTTGAAAAAGCTAAAAGAGATATAACGGTTGCCGTAAGACAACGGGTTCCGGATTTATATGTATCAGGCGGTTATGCATTTGCACACGACGGCACCTCAGGTGCGTATGTCGGTGCAGGGCTTGATATTCCGGCACTTTATCTTTATAATCCTGAAATTAAAAATGCCAAATTGGAATACGAAAAAGCTCAGCTTGAATATAATTCTATAGTGAATATTACCAAAAATGTTATTCACACCAACTATGATAAATTTATAATGGCACAGGAAAATGTTGAACATTATAGGGATATCCTTGATGAATCCCGGGAAATACTCAATCTCTCAAAACAACGCTATCAAAAAGGGAAAACAACACTTACAAACCTGATTGTTGTAGAACATTCCCATCAGGAACTATTGAACGAATTTTTGGATGCAATGCAGGTATACTACAATTCATATATTGCACTTCTGCAAGAGGTCGGACTGGATAATTTTACAATTGATGTTGATTTGTAAAAACATATAAGGTAAATTACTTAATTTGTATTATTATCTTTTCTTTTTGGTTCCTTATTCTTTTTAGAAAAGAAAAAGGAACTGGAGCGTAGGGGATTGTCTTGGATTTCCTCCACGCTCGAATAGGCTCACTTTTAAGCCTTACGGCTTAGAAAGTTCGCAATTCTCGCTATCCGGACTTGCAGCCTTGCTGCATCGTCCGTACGGAAATCCGCTCGAACCTTTAAAGGGGTTCTCATCCTCCTACGGCTCCAAATAAAAAATAAACACAAAACTAATCTTTTAACCTGGAGCGTAGGGGATTCGAACCCCTGACCCCGACACTGCCAGTGTCGTGCGCTACCAACTGCGCTAACGCCCCATGTAATAACACTATAACATAAAATTTTATTATGCATTAAAAAAGAATCGGATTTAATCCGATTCTTTTTTAATGGGCATGAAGAGACTCGAACTCCCACGCTTTCGCACTAGTTCCTAAGACTAGCGTGTCTACCATTCCACCACATGCCCATATTCAATTATCAAAGGTTCTTTCAGAACCTGAGCGTGTCTACCCCTCTCCTCGGAGATACTTAATCTCCTCGTCGGCAGAGTACCACATGCCCATATTCAATTATCAAAGGTT